>JAITWW010000145.1 GCA_031285085.1 Candidatus Methanofilum arcanum | reverse complement strand
CTCTCGAATCATCCGACGCAGGAGGATGATTCTACGGGAGGCGCGCCCTCGCCGTGCCTGGCGAGTTTTGCACTGATTTACTGATTAAAAAATCTTGTATAACTTGTTCGTCAACTTCAAATCCAGATATATACTCAACCGGTTCAGAATAGTCAAGATCTTTATGAAAAGCCAACTGCATACGAAACAGCTTTTCGGAAAACAACTCTCCAAAGATCTGTTTTGCCTCCGTTGAAATTTCACATACAGAGAAGTATCCGTTCAGCAAGAAGTACAAATCTACATAATCTTTCCACTTTGCCCGCCGTCCCAGAGCAAATGCTTTCATTGCTGCCAGTGAGAGTAAAGAAGGCATAGAAATGATGTTTTCTAATTTTTCAGGACTTTGCACAGGATATGGATATTGAAGAAAGGTAAGCTTTACTCCGTTTACATAAAAATGGGCCTGATCAACATCATCAAACAGTGTTTGCTTTTCGTATGACGTCTCAAAAACAATTTTTCTCATGCGGGTTTTATGTAGTTTCTTTTCAGTGAACAAATCAAAGTCAATTGAATGACGATGTCCAATGTGTAGAGCAATAGCCGTACCTCCTGCAAGGTAAAAACTACGTTTAAAACGTGAAATTAATGGAAGAAGTTCGCGTTGTTGGTCTGATAAGATCTCAAGGTGCATAGTGTTTAAATAACAGGGTAAAATAATTCAACACCAATTCGTGATAATTACCTTTTCGTCTTTCACTTTTATTAATTGACTCAAAAAAAATATTGGCAACATGCTCCATCCCCATCACCGCAAATAAACCTCTTACATCATCCATGGTACCATAATTTAATACCATTTCTACCAATAACTCATCGCTCACTGTTTCATTTTTGGGCGCTGGCGAGTACCAAAACAGGTGCTGGTGGTCGTCAATAAATTTTTTAACTTCCGGGCTTCGCATCTTGACTTGTCCTAAAAAGTGAGTAAAGCCACTTGGGGTATGCTCATTTTGGTCACATACCCATCAAATGTTTGCCTTTTGCGTATTTAGTGCTCCCAAATTCTCCATTTGCGTATTATCTATCCCCTGGTTATCCTCAAATGCGGAAGTTCAATCCCTCTCGAATCATCCGACGCAGGAGGATGGTTCAACGGGAGGCGCGTTCTCGCTGTGCTTGGCGAGGCGTCCTCGCCGTGCCTGGCGAGCCGGCGACCCAGATCTGTGCTGGATCACGGGGAGGGATACGAACATATGAGATATCAGGATATCCAATCATCATAGCATACTCAAACACAAGCTCATCTGGGATATCAAATGGTTTTGCAAGCTCAGGGTTCATAGAGATAAAAATCGATGCAAACCCATCCCAGCAGGTACCAAGACCAAAAGAGGATGAGAGAATATCAAGGTGGGTAAGTGCAATGATACAATCAATAAGGGAGATCAAAGTGGTATGTTCAGTAATATGTTGCTTCTCTGCGCAGGCAATAATAATGGCAGGTGCACCTCTGCTTATGATATCCTTTTGCTGACTCTCCAAAAAGAGTATTGCATCAGCAAATGATTTCAGGGGGTGACCATCAGGGATTGTTGAAAGCCACTCAATGCACCCTGCTGAGAAGGCCTGAACACGAGCGGGATCATTCACAACTACCCAACGAACAGGGCGGGCATTTTCCCCAGATGCTGCAAATCGGCAGACATTCAAGAGATTTTCAATAATATCTATAGAAACAGGGGTCTTTTGAAAGAGTCGAATTGAACGATTACTTTTCAGATGCCTGCTCAGAACATCTTTATCTACGACGCCTACAGCTTCCTCTACAGGAGGAATAAGAACACCTGGATATCTAGGAATGATAGCAGAACTCGGACACACACTATAACAATGCCCACATCGTAAACAAGGGGCTGTCGTATGAATGACAACGGATCCCTCTTCCTGCCCAATAACACCCACAACGCAGACACGTGCACATGCACCACAACATGTGCATGCCTCTTGATCAATCTGAATACTCATTTTTGCCGCCTTATTGCATTATATGGAAACAGTTCTTAGCTTGTAATATCTTTTGGTGATGAAAAGAGCCACTCTGCAAACTGCTGTGCCTCTGCGCATGCTTCACACATCTTCTCATCTGCGAGTTTTTTTGGATCTTTAAGTACATCACCAGCATGTGTCTCAAGTGCATCTACGACAAGAGGAACTTGTGTCTTTTGAACATCAATTGGAGTGTCATTTGTGGTGAGAAATTGCTCTACAGCAAGCTCTGCTTCACTGAAGTCAAGGGATTTGGTATCGACTGGGGTTTCATTCACACGGTAAGACTGCACATCTGCTGCCTGAGCTGCTTTCCATGCCTGATACTGTGCACCTACCACCGCGATGTCCTGATCAGCCTGTGCCTGAGCCTGTGCATACTGCCCACAACAGCTTGAGCTTGCTTCATAGCTCTGTACCTGAGGAAGTATCTGCGGAATAATATCTAATGCCGCAAGTTCAGGAGTGTAAAAACGTTCATCTGGAGCCTGGCCAAGGAGGGTCAGCTCAATTTTCTTCATCAACTCCCATTGACAGCATGCCAACATAAACTCAAGGGGATTGTTTGGATCATACACTCCTTGTATGGGCTCTAATGCCATAGCGGTTCCACTCAGACCGACAACACAGGCCAGCACCACTACTATTCCAAGGAAACCTGATATGTAACGTCTATTCATAAGTACATATTGTGTGATACAAAGCCTTAAGAACATCTCAGCATTCTTGTGCAACATTATCATCCAAAAAAGAGACTACCCAGTGAGAACATTTCATATAAAACCTTTCTCTTTTAAATGCAGTGTGTTCACCAGATGGAACAGAACGGAGAATAAATGCACGTGTGAATAAATTATGGAAAGAAGGAGGAGATGTACATCAGAAAATTCCCATTCAGAGTTAGTGTACTCACTGTAATGGAAGTTACCCAAACACTTTTCTATCGCACCCGTTTTTTAACTGTGAACACATTATAATCTCCGTCTCGTCGGTATTCCACTGAGTCCATGAGATTTTTTACCATAAATAGCCCCAGTCCTCCGATATCTCGTTCCTCAGCAGACAGTGTTATGTCTGGATCCTTTGCCGATATGGGATCATATGCAATGCCACTGTCCTCAAACTCAATGGTAATCTCACTGTCCAAGGAAATACGCACCACTACGAAGCCAACAGCAGGGTGGTATGCATAATGGGAAATGTTTGATAAAATTTCGTCAACAACTATTCCAATCTGGGTTTTGATTCTGGGTGGGCAGTTTTCAATTCGTGCATTGACAAAATTTAGCACGGTCTCGATGTTTTCTAGTTTAGCTTCGATGAAGAGCTCTTCCATGGTTTAACACTCCGCCCTGTGCATAACGGCCTTGCTGCAATTAAGCCCGTTTATAACCTCTTGCTCCGTCTTCAAAACCATGATACCGCAGCACAAGCATCGAGATGTCATCAGCCTGTTCCACTCCTTCTGAAAATTCATCAATTTCGTGCTTAAGGGATTTCGTCATCTCCTTTAGTGGCAGATCAAGGTACTTATGTACCATCTCAAGAAGGCGCAACTCGCCGAACAACTCGTTTGCATGATTAGAAGCCTCAGTAATGCCATCAGTGTACAAAAACAACTCATCTCCAGGCTGCAATGTGATCACTTCTTGCTTATAATGCATATCCTCCATGCCTGCAAGAACAAAACCGCTCTTTACTTTCAGCCACTCAAAACGCTCACCAGAGCGAAGAAGCGGAGGATTATGCCCAGCGTTAACGAAAGTAAAACTTCCGCTCAATATGTCAAGATACCCTAAAAACGCTGTGACGAACATACCGGCCTCATTATTCTCGCACAGCATATTGTTCACGGCTTCAAAAACTTCTTTTGGGCTTTTCCCGTACTGTGCGTTATTTTTAATCAACGTCTTGGAGATGACCATAAACAATGCAGATGGTATGCCCTTGCCAGAAACATCAGCTATGACCACAGCAAGCGTATAGTCATCTATCAGGAAGAAATCGTAAAAATCACCGCCGATTTCTTTTGCAGGCTGCATCATAGCATAAATATCAAACTCGACACGACTTGGAAAAAGGGAGCACACAGATGGAAGCATACTCGCTTGTATCTGTGTGGCGATGTTTAATTCAACCTCAATACGCTCCTTTTCAGCAGTAATCCTCGTCAAATTGAAGATATAGTCCTTAAGCTGCATCGACATTTTTGTCAAGGTCTTTGAAAGATCCTCTATCTCATCCCCGGTATTGATTGACAGCGACACATCAAGATCACCTCCTCCAATTTTTGCGGATGCAGTTGTCAATTCTTTAATGGGACGCCCAATCATACGACGAAACAAAAACACCTGAAGCAGGATCGGCACTACCATACAAAGGGTAAAAGTAACGAGCTCAATATAGATGAACTCCAATACTCGGCTTGGACTAAACACATCATTGAGCGCTATGTCCACACCCACAACCCCAACAATGTTGCCATTGCTATCATGCACCGCCGAAAAACCAGAGACCAGCATGCCGTAATCGCCGGAATCATAAACACCAGTGGTTAGAGGAACTCCAGTTTCTATGGTTTGAAACATCTCGGCGGCAAAATTAGAAACAGAATCTGTGTCGCCGAAATCATCATCGTCTGACAAATAATAGGTGACATAATCATCATAACCACTGGCAATAACATACAAATAGGTAAAACCAGGCTGTTGTTTCAAAATATTATCAACAAGCTCATTTTCATGCAACCATATCGCATTTTTTTCACCTACAGCCATGATCTCCACAAGGTTATCACCATCTATCATCACGGCTACGGTTTGTGCTACAGATAATGCACGATCAACACAGACATGTACACTCTCATCCTGGAATGTAAGGAAATGAAACATCCCTAGTCCCATCGTGCAGATCAAAAGAGAAATGACATTCACTGTAATGATCTTTGCCGTAACAGATGAGATCCGAAACCACCCGCTTTTTCGGCTCACGTGAGTCTACCTTGTTTTCATCATGTAAAGGTCAGCATCTCGGAAAATCCTGTCATCTCAAAAACCTCCATGATCTCCTGCGACACTCCAGATATACTCATGGATGCCCCTTTCGTTTTTGCCGTCTTCAGTGCCATAAGTAGTACCCGAAGCCCTGCCGAAGATAGATAAGCAAGCTGCGCAAAATCGAGTCCAACTTCTCCTCCTTCATTGAACGCAGGGATCAATACATCCTGAAGCCTCGGCGCGGTAGTGCTGTCCAGCCTGCCGTCCAGGATAAAGGTTAGTTTTCCGTTTTCTAGTGTTTTGTTAATATTCATCGTACATTCCTCCCGTAACTTTTACGCTCTAAGTAGATCGCTTGATGCTATTGTTATTACCTCTGTTTTCTCTGCTTCTCCCTCAATCGCAACACATATCATATGGTTATTGTAGGAAATCCAATCTAAAAACCATGTTTTACCAGCAATATAGTGTGCAGATCTATTCATAGGCAAAACGGTAAAAGCTTCAGGAGGCAGTGAAAAACCAAGGCCAGAAGCTTTCATCACACTTTCTTTGGCTGTCCATAAGCGATAAAACGCTTCGTTTTCTCCTTCCTGCTTCATCCACTCACGTTCCAGCGGAGTAAAGCAGCGAATAGCTACCCTATCTGGATAAGAAGCTATTTTTTCAATATCTACCCCAATGTCACGCTTTGCTGCTCCGAGAACTACATAATCTCCTGAATGAGAAATATTGAAATGCGTACTTTGATCTTTTAAATAAGGCTTCCCATTCTCACCATATATCAACTGACGATCATTCGTAACACCGTATACCAATCGCAAAAGGAGACCTGAAACCAAACATCGTGCTTTATCCTTTGCTTGTATATATGCATGAATACGTTCTTTTCTGGAATCAGTTACAAAATTCAAACCATTCAAACCATTCAAACCATTCAAGCACATAAATTCATGAATACTACTGATGTATAGGTGCATTGGTTCAGTTTTCCTGCAGCACAATGCGTGGAATTGTAATGATACTTACATTAAAACCGAGCTGTCGTGTATATCTGACGTCTTTTGACAAACGTCGCACCACTTCTATACCTCCAATGGCAAACTCATGTCCTTCTTCTGGTTGATACTTCGTTGGATCAAAAGGAACACCGTCATCTCGGAGGCGAAGGATCAGTTCTTGCTCTGTAATGCGCACCAGCATGTCAATCACACCTTGTTTGTTTTTATGGCCATAAAGCGCGGTGTTTACCACCATCTCCTCCACCGCAATTCCCATACGCATCGCTCCCGACTCATTTGCACCATTTTCACGGCAAAAGTGTATTATTTTCTCGGACATACCAGTTGCTGCGTCCACAGTGGCGGGTATGGAGAGATCAAGCAATGCTCCATCTTCCACTTCCTTCTGCAGTAGTAACATGCCACTTGTTCCTTCTTTTTTGCGTATGTGTACCCCTATGCCCAAAATAACCAGGAAGGTAGCAAGCTCCGCCAGCAAAAATGCCAACCATATGAAATTCACGTTCCAAACAGTGAACATCAGAGCAAAAAGTGTTATGAATCCAAACCCGTTTAAAAAAACCATCAGTGACGCAAGCTTTACACGCTCTGTAGTCTGGTAAAAATTTTGCAATATGGTATTGACACCATATAGTGGTAAACTCAGAGCGTACAGTTGCAATGCTGGCTCTACTATTGCAAGACCTTCTTTGGAGTTTATGCCAAACATCTGTCCCACAGTTCCTGGAATGAGAAGGAGCAGCACCATGACTGCAATACAGGCCATAATCATAAATTTAAATCCTGTATGCACGGTAAAATGTATGCCTGGATAATCTTTCTCCCCATACAGTGTGCCTACAATTGGCAGCAATGTGTCATTTGTACCACTGATGAACATGGATGTCAACATAAGAGTATTGACACACACCGCCATGGCCGCCATACCAAGTGAGCCTAGTGCACCAACAATGAGTGTGTTCAAAACGAGAGTACGCAGGAATGAAAGTCCCTGCATAAGCGCCTTTGGAGAGCCAACGCTGGCAATGTGTGGCACATGAGTAAAATCATTACCCCGAGGCCTAACAAAGTGTAGGGTGCGCTGTTTCGAAAGAAGATAAGGAAGCAACATACAGATTCCAACAACATACCCAAGCACAGTGGCAAGCCCCGCACCAGCAATTCCCATATTCATGAATTTGATGAATACAAAAGCAAGAAGTAAGTTAACCAGATTTGCTGTGATGGCGATACATGCAGCGATGCGTGGTTTGCCGTCTATGCGCACAAACTGCGCCATACCCATAATAAGCATCATAACAGGCCCGACAAACACAAGTGGTGTGAGATACGCCAAAGTTAATTCTGCAAGGCCTGCATCACCTTGTGCCAAAATCACGGTGATGGGTCGCATACACAAAAGCAGCACCGCAAGCAGTACAAACATGGAGGTTATGCCTACAACAAAGGTTAGCGTGAATATCTGATTTGCTTTCTCAACCTCACGCCTTCCCTTTGCTATGGAAGCACATGTAACACCTCCTACCGCGAAAAGAAGGAAAAGTGCATTGAGACTATAGGTAATCGGTGCGGAAAGCCCGATCGCCGAAAGCGCTTTCTCTCCAAGCAAATTTCCAACAATGACACTGTTCACTATGTTTCCCAAAGAAATAGCGATACTCGTCAAAACAGTAGGGATGAGGTACTCACGAAATTTACGCTGGATGAGCGTCCCACTACGCTCATACAATGTTCTTGTCTCCAAACATACCAGAATTCAGAGGGTGATCAAGGGATGTATGCAGATATTTGTTGTTCATTTCCAGCCAACACCAAACCAAAAGAAGCAGTGCTTGAGTTGTATACTTGGCCTTAACTGACACGAACACGAACACGAACACAGACACGAACACAGACACCTTGTCCTGCATCATACTTTGGCAGAAAATCTGGTTTCCAAAGTTTTCGGCGAGGAAAAAGGTTTTCATGGCTATTGACTCCTATTCAGGACATATGGTGTTTTACCGCCTTTGGGATTCTTGATAAATGGTTCATGGGAAATGGTTACAACAACCTCTCCGCAGCCATACGATCTCAGCGACTGCTGTAGTTTTTCACACGCTGCTATACCAACAGGTTCGCGAGAAGTTCCATGCTTTTCGATAAACCGAAATGTTATGGCATTTCCTCCGGTCTGAACAATCTGCCAGCTTGAAAGGTTTTTTACATCTGACAACATGAAATAGAGCACAGGAAACGCCACTGACGTATCGTTCAGAGAGAGCATATCACCCATTCGACCAGAGATCTCAAGTACTGGAAGGTTTGAACCGCAGGCACAGGGCTGACCGCTGAACCGCACACAATCTCCAACATGATAGCGGATGATAGGCTGAACAAAGTTTGTCAAATCGGTTATCAACACACCAGAGGACCACTCACCAAGCTGCACCGGTCGAAACTCTTCATCTACCGGTTCCAATATAATCCAATCCTCATTCAAATGCAAATACCCATGAGAACAGGACATGGCAATCTCCCCACCCTCGGTGCTACAATAATTGTCAAGAATTGGGCAGTCAAACGCATTGCGCAGGGTTTCATAGGTATCCCTCGTCATTTTTTCAGCGGAGGACGCAATTACATCTGGAGTGATGGACAGCCTGCCCGCAAGTTTTTCCCGTGCCAACACCTCCAAAACAGAAGGGTATCCCGTCAACATTTCAGGCTGGAAAACGTTCAATTTTTCGACAATCTCGGTTGTTGGTGTCAGAACAGAAAGAATCAGGAACCGGTCAGAACGATCTCCAAGCCGTCGTTTTATGCGAAGAGCCGATGAATAAGACGAAACAAAACCATCTGTTGCGATGATAGAAGCGACTTTAGAGGAGAGAAGGCTTGCTTCGATCCCTTTCAACAGCCGCTGTTCCATCAGACATCCATGGATGGTATTATGATACTCGTCACGGACCATAGGCATGGGATTGCCTGTTGTCCCAGAGGTGGAGAGGGCAGTATAGCGACCTAGATAGTTTTCTGAGACATTTTCCAGATCCGAGAGGTATGTTCTAACGCTTTCTTCAGTAACCTTTGGATCTGTTACCCAGTGGTCATAGCATTCCAGCAACCCGGCCTTTGTGGTCACCGGCAGATCCTGGAGTATGAAAGCTTCGCCGAGGTCTTTATAAGCGTCCCTGAAATATGGTGAATGTTCCCTGACGTACAACACTAAATCATGCAGTCGCCGGTTTACCTCGGCCATACGTTCTTCACATTTTTGACTTTCGCCTTGTGCAATCCATTGCAGGGCCTGTTCCCGTGATATAGTTTTCATTGTCATGCTCCTGTAAAATATCCTAAACCTACCAAGACAGAAAGAAACTTGCGTAGATATTCGTTGTTGGTTTCCGGCCAACGCCATCCCATGCGAAGCAATACTTGGGTGGTATAGTCGTTTTTGACGGCTACAGGGAGTGCTGCCTTGCCTTGTGCCATATTTTGGTAGGCAATGAGACTTGTAAGGCTTTCAGCGCGGGTCGGATCTTTCATGGCAGAGGAAAGCGCACTCTGGAATACATCGTCTTCAACCATTTCAATGTTTATACCCAAATCCTTCATGGTCAGTATGATGTCGCCCATAAACAGAGTATGATTGTTGTATGGATGGAACACTCTGCATGACCGAGACGTTCTCGCCAATTGCAGCACGGCTGCTGTTGTGCTGTCTATGGGAGCGAGCTCGGTTGTTGTGTGATAGGATGAATAAGGGAAACAACCTATGGTGTGGTATGCCCGCAAACGACCCAAAAAACTGTTTGCTTTCGCGTTAATCTGAAATTCACCGTCTTTATTCCTTGCCATCAAATTGCCCACACGCATGATCTTAGCATCAAGCCCGCTCGCTGCTGCCTCTAATACAGCACGCTCAGCCATAAATTTGCTGTGCACATACTGATTTTCAAGATTTTGTCCAAAGAAGAGCATGGTCTCATTCATCATAGTATCTTTTGAAGGAAATCCTGCTACTGAAAATCCAGAAATACTGGCTGTGGAGATATGGATCAGGCGTGCTTCGTGCCTTTGGCAGAAGCGAATCAGATTCATAACACCACCTATGTTCACATCAAAGGTTTTGTTGTCCTTGGCAAAGTGCGTTACATTGGCGGCGCAGTTTATGACGGTGTCAATATTTTCGATATTTTCAAGGCATTTTTCATCTGTCATATCTCCTTCCACTATCTTTAAGCGATCTCCCCAATCTCGATCGTCCTCAAAGTAGTAAAATAACAGATTTAAAAGCCTCATTTTCGCATTGCTATTCTTTTTTTGCCGAACCAAACAACAGACATCTCCAGGTGTGAATTTGAGGAGGCCATACAACATATGGATTCCCAAAAAGCCAGTGGCACCTGTTAAAAGCACATTACCAAGCTTTCGTGTGCCGCCTCGGAGGAAAGCATCAAGGTTGTTTTCTGTCAAAAGCGTGTGTATGGCGGAATAATCGTATTTTTCCTCTTGCACTGGAGCTATGGATGCCTCATTGTCTGACGCAAGAACCTTTGCCAGTTTTCGTGGCGTTGGGTTGGAAAATACATTGGTGTACGCTATTCGATTTCCATTTTCTCCACAAATTCCAGCAGCCTCTGCTGCAATAACGACACGTGTCACCGAAAGTGAGGTCCCGCCAATTTCAAAGAAGTCATCCAGGGCACCCACACGTTCTAAACCAAGAATATCAGCAAATAAAGCGCAAATCTTCTCTTCCACCTCACCACATGGGGATTCGTAGCTGCTGCTCTGTCCCAGAAGCGAGGGAGGAGGCAAAGCGCGGATATCAGTTTTGCCGCTTGGGGTTTTTGGCATGGCAGGAAGCTGGAGATAGGCTGTTGGGATCATATATCCCGTTAATGTGACTCTCAACGTCTCTTTCATCTCTTCTGGAGAGATTTCACGTTCTGCTACATAGTACGCACACAAATGGTCGCTGTTTTGGAATTTTTGGATCACCACAGTGCAGGATTGAACACCTTTCACAGCATGAATGGCATTTTCCACCTCACCAAGCTCAATCCGTAAACCTCGGAGTTTGATTTGATTATCGTTTCTCCCAAGTATTTCTATTTCACCGTCCGTTGTCCAGCGAGCAAAGTCGCCAGTTTTGTACATCCTCTCGCCATCGTACTCCACAAAGCGCTCAGTGGTCTGCTCAGGCAGATTTACATAGCCCCGCGCAACACCACGCCCACCAACAAGAAGCTCTCCTATAACACCAGAGGGCAGAGCATTGCCATCTGCGTCCACCACCTGTTCATGTACATTCAGGAGCAGTCTACCAACTGTCACACACAAAGCATCCGTCAATTCCTTTCCATTGCAGGACACCGTGATCTCCGTAGGTCCGTACGTATTGAATAGCCTGCTCTCCTCACTGTGCAGCCGTTTCAAAAGTGTTTCTGGGTATTTTTCTGCACCGCACATAACCACCTTGCATCTATGGATCGCCGCCAGCAAAGCAGGGTGCTCTGTGTATTCCATCATCACGGTTGGAGTAGTATTGAAAGCATCCGCACCTGTCTCTTCAAACAACTTGGCCAGCAGTGTGGGGTCGCGAGCCACATCATCTCCCGCGAATACCAGCGTCAGACCATTGCAAAGGCTGGTCATGCTTTCTTTCAGGAACATATCAAATGCCACTGTAGTGATGGACAGCATTCGTTTTGCATGAGTAACCAGTGCGTGCACATGGATGTTTTTTGGGTGTGGATCTACATAGTTGGCAATGCCCCGATGCTCGATCATCACACCTTTTGGTTTGCCTGTTGTTCCAGATGTATAAATGATGTAAGCCAGATTATCAGGAGAAACATCAATGTTTGGGGTACTTTCATCCCCTCCTTCCCTTATTGCATCAATGTCAAGGGTGTTTTCAAACTTCGAAAGAAACTCTTCTGTGGTGAGTATATATTTTGCTCTGCTGTCAGAAAGCACATGAATGATACGCTCCTCTGGATACTCCGGATCAAGGAGAATATAAGCAGAGCCTGCTTTAAGTGCTCCTAACATGGCGATCAAAATTCGACCAGTACGCCGTAATAATATTGCCACACGGTCTTCCTTTTGTACTCCAAGAGAGAGAAGGGAGTTTGCGACCTTGTTTGCCTGTGCGTTTAGCTCAGCATATGTGTAAGAACCTTCATCAGCGATAAGTGCTATATGACTTGGATTCTTCTCTGCAACCTCTTCAAACAGGTGATGTAATACGCCCTCAGGCCTATCGCCTCGTGTTTGATTAAAACCAGAAATAAGCTCACGTTGCTGTTCAGAAAGCAAGGATACGTTGCAAACAGGAGATAATTTATCTTTTATGAGGTTTTGAAGGGAGATCTCCAGTGTTTGTGCAAAACGCTCCATCAGTTCCTTTGAATAAAGCGCATCGTTGTACTGCACAGCAAACACCATATCTCCGTCTCGTTCCTCCACATGTACGGAGATCTTAAACTTAGGTTGATTTGCAAAAAGTATCTCAAAACGTGCTTTTTCATCACCAATGTGATACTCGTTTATAATGCCAAATTCACAGGAAAACATAATGGAAGGAGTATAGCCATAATCCCGTGCGATATGTACATATGGATATCCTTCGTGTGCCACCGAATCTGACAGAGTCTGCTGTGTAGACCTGATAAACTCCAAACAACTTTGCCTCTGTTCGTACCGGACTGCCAATGGCAAAGTTCGCACAAACATGCCAAATGTGTTCATCACCCTAATATCTCCACGCCCACTGCTTACACCAGAGATATAAACATCAGATTTTTGCGTCCAGCGTCCCACTGTATAAGCCGTTGCCGCAAGAAAGAGCGCCGCTGGTGTTACTCCTTCTTCCTTGCAAAACGTTTCCACTGCGTTTCGGTCAGTTTTTTTAGAGATCTCAAGCAATGAGCCACTTACACCTTCTTTTCCAATGTCAGGGGTAATTTCGCTCACAGCTTCGAACTCTTTCAGTTTTTCATCAAAATACGCCTTATCAGAAAGCCAGGAATCACTACCTTCTCGTTCCACTTCCTCTAAAATGGCATCAAAAGCACTCAACTTTTCAGAAGTTGGACTTTTGCCGCTGTACACAGTACCAATCTCACGCAAAAACAGGTCTAGTGAGATGCCATCAAACACAATATGGTGAAAATCTGCGAGCAAAACAGTCTGTTCTGGAGTTTTTACAATTACAGCACGATAAAGTGGCCCTTTTTCTAAATTAAAAGGTTTCACAAACTGTTTTTGAAATTCATGTAATTCCACCTCAGTCATCTGAACAACGGACACGAATGTGTTTGTATCTATGGGTATCTGTACCAAGCCGCGTTCTCCATCTGCAATTCGAACCTTTACAGCGGGATGTTCATTGATGACTCGACAAATGGCGTCTCGCAGTTTTTCTGCGTCTGTATTCGCCGACAGCGAAACCATGAAGGGTATATTATAGCGTACCGATGCTGGGCTTTTCAAACAGTCGATGTACACTCCCATTTGACTCGGTGAAAGTGGATATTCTGCTTGCTTTTCTCTTTGCTGCTTTACCTCTGTTTTGCAAGAAAGAAGATGAGAGATAATCGCGTTTTCAATACCAAGCAACGTGGGATTTTTCAGAATCTCACGCACAGCAAGGGAAACTCCGAATTTTCCATCAATACCAGCAGCAAGCTTTATGCAGGACAACGAAGTAAGCCCGGCCCGTA
>JAITWW010000040.1 GCA_031285085.1 Candidatus Methanofilum arcanum | reverse complement strand
ATGTTACATCAATGAGCTCTGCCTCTGTAATATCAATGGAATCTCCAAAGGCATCCCGTGTTGCACTTGTTGTCATCTGTTCCGTAAGATCACGATCTTCCATGACATCCATGATACGTTCAAGGTACGCGTCCATGGCTTTGTCTGCTTGTGCATCAAAGACATGGCGGTACTCTCGCAGTGTTGACGGGCTGATACCAAGCTCTTCACTAATCTCTTTCATGGTATGTTCAGATACCAGCAGTTCACGCATACGATCCGCATCAAAGGGCATCTTGAAGTCTAAGTCTCGAAAGAGTTTTAGGCGGACTCGTGCCCGTGCTACTGTTTTTGAGAGTTTTTCATCGCCAAGCTCGCGGGCGATCTCAGTGTCATTTTTTCCCTGGTGATATGCTGCAATCAGTTTTGCAAGTTGGGTTGGACTCAGTTTTGTTTTAAAGATACCACGATCTAATAACTCACGCATAATGAGGGTGATTTCTCGCTCTACTGCGTCATTATCACGTAGGGTTCCATGAATTTTTTTCATGGGTTCGACAATGGTGGTACTGCCAGTCATATTAGCAAAAAGCTGCAGTAGTTGCTCTTTTTTCTCACTTTCTTCGGTCATGGCATTCCCTTAATTGTTAAGATATCGATATAGATGATCATTTTAGCATAAATAATTGCTGGTATCGTTAAGATGAGTTATTTATAGCAGTTGTGTGCTGCAAATTGTATTGTGCTTTGATCTGTTGTGTTTTTTTGTTTTTAGTCGAATGTTTCGGGATCATCTCCATACCTATTGATGAGGTTGATAAGTTCCAAAAATCCCTGACGCTCTACTTCTAGTACTTCCTCTTTTGTCATTCCCATTGCAGTTTCTCCATCAACGGTGAGCCTTGCTGGCCCTCGCAGCACTATTCGTTCACCATCACCGCCAAGTGCTGCATTTACTTCTCTATCATGTACTAATGCATTTTGTGGAATAATGATAGTATTTGTAAGAATAGATGAATCAATTGATGTTAGATCTTCGATTGTGATGAGGTCTGCGATCTCCTTGTCAACGCCTATTACATTTCCATTAAATCCGATCTGATGCAGTATTTCGCGCATATAAGGTGCAGCGATCGTGCCGGTGATAAGTGTTGCGCAGGAGGTGACCTCCGGGAATGTTGCAAGGATCTCTGGCATTGCTGCTATTGCAAAGGGTGTATTGAAATCTGGGTCAAAGACTGGTGTTGCAGAGATGCGAACCTTTGTGTGTTCCTTGGCCATTTTGACAATTGCTTTGAACTCATCTAAGGTATGGACGTGGTGGCCTAAAATGAGCGGTGCATTGTTTAAAATGAGTCCCTGCTTGACTGAATTTGCAAATCTCATGAGAATGATGCCCTTCGTTTTGCAGGCTTCAAGCCATCTGATGGTGTCAAGGAGATCTTGTCCATCATTTACACCAGGGAGGAGAAGAATTGCTGCATACATGTCGATCTCACCTGCAAGCCTGCGATATGTTTCCAACGATTCTTCTGGATGGAGATCATGCATGTATGCTCTTCGTAGTTCTGGGTTTGAGGAAAAGATGGTAAATGATATCTCACGCATACCAGATGAGATTAAAAATTTAGCAATGTCTGGATCATCAAATCCTTTTCCACTGGTGTATCCAATGTGCAATGGAGATTCTGTGCTTGCTAATAATTCAATGAGATCTACAAATTCAGGATAACAGCTTGGATCTCCCCCTCCACTGATAGTGATTTTTGATATCTCTCCTGATACTTGCTGTAGTTGTGTGAGTGTTTCGAATGCTACCTCTTTTAATGGTTTAAATCCTGTATATGCTTCACGAATGCTGTCTTTGCAAAAGGAACAGCCTTTGGTAAATGGAAGGCAGTATCTACATCCAAATGCTTCTGGGGGGTTCTCTGTATCATTTCGTGCAACGCCTTTAAAATAGCAGTACTCACAAAATCCACTACAATCATATCCTGGCCTTCCTCCGATATCGACAGTTATCTGAACCACACATACATATTTGTGTATTCCGTGATAGATGTGTTGGATAACTCATGTCAATAATTATTTATGCAGATATTGACAACATATAATGGCGCCTCAATGGCTCAGCTGGCAGAGCGGCTGATTTGTAATCAGCAGGTCGCGAGTTCAAATCTCGCTTGAGGCTTGGTAAGAATACTCTTAAGCCCTTTTTTGAAAATGGACACTTTGCACTTTTTTTGACACCATTTGTTATTCCATCGTCACAAAATAGCTATCTCAATACTATTTTCATTTGTTCTTTGACTGAGCATCAGCACTTTTCCTTGGTTCTGCGATATTTGCTGAGAAAACCACCAGGTAATCCAAAAACAAAGTATTTTAGCATAAAGTAATTTAAGATGGTACTTACAAGAATCTGAATTATTTTTGAGATAATTGGATCAATGAGCAGAATACGAATGAAAATGGATAGGAAAACGGTGCTGAATAAAAAAGTAACTATGACAACTGCTATATAGCGTGCATACAGCATCATCTCACCGTTTGAATTATATTTAAAAGTCCAATTCTTTTGCAGATAAAAAACAACAATAGTGCCTAGTGAGAATGATATAATATTTGATATTATGTATGAATTACTCGTGAAAAGTATTAATGCTGAAAAAAGTGAAAAATCAATTATTGTTCCAATTCCCCCTGAAATGCCATACTTCATGACACGAAGGATCTCTGCGGTTTTCATCATAATAAAAAATAATATTAATATTTACAAAATGATCATATTTAACTCTGTAATTGTGGTTTTTTTAATGTCACCAAGCATCTGACACCAAATGGATATGAAAATATATTTGATAAAAATAATTCAATGTGCATGATTGCAGTGAAAAATGGATTAAAAGTAAAACTGTATTCTGACTGTCTTTTTACTGATTCTTGAGGCGTAGAGGAGGAGGATGCTTTGTTTCTTAGTTTAATTGTTCGAAATGCAGGATAAACAAAAAAACCAAGATGAGAATGGCTTTGAATATCAAATCCACTTTTTTTAGATTTATCTATTAATTCTGGCATATCATATCTCCTAAAGTGTTTCAGTTCACTATCGTGAAAATCATACAGATCTTGATTGGCAGGAACTTCAATAACTGCATATCCACCTGGCTTTAAAATACGATACATTTGATCAAGTGCAGATTCATCTTTGTCTATGTGTTCAAGAACATTTAATGCAACAATAACATCAATGCAGGAATCTGGGAGAGGGCAGTTTACAAGATCAAACTGTAGAGAAGGTGTTTTGTATTTTTTTGAAATTTTGTCCAATTCTTCTGGAAAACAATCAGAACTAATAATTGACGCATTTGGTAGTACCTGTATGAGATCTCGAATGAAATACCCCGATGAAGAGCCAACTTCAAGTACAATCCCATGTTCAGGTACATATTTTGTAACTTCGCGACACGCATGAAGCCTTGAGGCTCTCTCAAGATAATGGTTCCCTTCACTTGTCTTAACTTCGTTAAATTCAGTGAGATCACAGTTCCAACCAGCAAATGCTTCACTATAACGTAGAACAGATACATGGTCAGAGCCTATTTTGAAATCATGACCAGTCCAGATGGGATTTTCATTGTATCCTGGAGGGATAGGGAAAATTATATCTATCATATGTTTTCCATTTTTTCAATAATATACAGAGGTCTTTGCCTTTCTTTGCTTTTTTATTGTATATTTTTCCTATTATGCTGTGAAAAAAGTTGCAGAACTGAAAAAAAATAACATGTACAGTAGTCTAAGGAAGACATAGTGTTGCATCTATTTTTAGTACATATTTCCGAGTGGGACGCCAAAAACCCAAAGTAAATGTAAAAAATGCGATAGTATGGCGATGTTCGTATCATGTATCTATATGGATTTCATTTCAACAGATTTAAAATGGGGTACAAAGAAAAATTGCCTTCTGACTGAATTTGCATTGTACAGCTTGCTCTTTTGAGGGGGTTCAGAAATAATTTAAATATAAATTGCATTTATAATACTATAATGAGTTCTGCAACACAGCAGGTTTCCTCCAAGCATATGACCACATCACATGCATGCCTCAGCAAGGCACTCATCTAATGTAGCAATTCGAGATCGAGCATAACACATCGTAGGAACATAGGCATGTGCTTTTCCACTATTCACCATGATACACTCGTACTGTTCCATCTCAGGAGAGACAACCATACACGTGTCTGCATACACTCTTCCCCCTGCTTTTGTAATGATGGCTACCTCGCCTGGGCAGCGAGAGAGAACATATGCAGATGCAAAAATATAAAGTGGCTTTTTCACGGTCTTTCCCTCTAAATCTCTCGCAATACGCAGCAGTTCATCTGAAGAACAGTGTGGGCATCCAATTGCAATAGCATCTACATGATTCTGATCAGAGTCACGGTAGACTTGCTGTATCTCATCGTTTGTGATGGGAATCTGCTCAAACATATGAGGATCCCAGTGAAAGATCTCAGATTCAGGCGTAATCTGATGAACATGAAAAAGAGAAACAGCCCCACTTGCAGCCATCGCAGCACCAAGTGCCTTCAACTGATCCCGTGTAGGACGAATACCAGCAAAATACGGAATCTGAGCTCCTACCATCTTTCCAACAAGATATCCAAGTGAACCATACCAGGAAGAATCAGGCTCTTTTGGTGCATCATGTACACAGATAGTCATATTGGGAACACGATTCTCGATGAGATGAAGTCCATAATATGGTGTCTTGCCAAGCAATGCTGATGCGAGTGCAGATGGGCCCCCTTCTCTATTTGTTCTCGCTGCGCAGACAGAGTTTGAATAACACACCGCAGAAGATTCAGACCATGCAATATGCTCACCATATGCAGGAGCTGAAAAGTAATATGGTGTGCAGGTGCATTCCAACTGAATACCAAGGCGTGCATATGCATCTATCACCGCTTGCTGGTTTGTGATAAACTCGTCAGTCAATGACATTGAAGCATAGCGCACTCTGTCCATACCGATGGGATTCAGCACTGCTGGAACAACTGCTCTTGCATGGAGACTTTCAAGCCACTCAAGCCCATACTTTCCAATGGTTTTATATGATGCACCAGATACTTGCACACTCCTCACCGGGATCATCTTTGTTGCCCCAAACACTGTTCCTACACCAACCAGGATCTCCATAAGCTGCTGAAGTGTCTCTCCCTGCTCACCCTGGATAATCTCCTCCTCTTCGCGTGTGAGATACATAAAAACTAAGAACAAGATCAGTCTCAAAAGATATAGAAGTAGAGGTTGACAGCTGATATGATACGTAAAAGAGAAGAAAAAGTGAGAGGGGTGGGAAGCTAAGTTAGCCCAGACTGACACCCAATTGATTGTTTTTTATAACGTGTGCACTCTATTTGCCTGAAACAAGTTTTTTCTTATATGCAATAAACCACGGCATCCCAAAAAGCATGAGCAGATTCTTCATGCATATCTGTCCAAGAATCAGTGGTAAAATCGGCATGACGCCAGCGAATGCAATCGTGATAAAAATGAAACTATCCAGTGTCAGATTCATTGCATTTGAAACAATGCCTCGAACAGCAAGTCGCTTCGGAAGTTTTTCTTTTAAACGAGCAAATATCCAGGTATCAAAATGCTGGCATACAAAAAATGAGATCCATGATGCACATATAATACGAATGGAAAGGGAGAAGATATCCTGCCATGCTGCTTCATGCTCGAAGAAAATTGATGGTGGAACAATTGATGCAAGGTAGATCAGGATCACCATAAGCACCTGCGTAACGAGTGCAATATTTATCGCTAGATGCGTACATCTCTCCCCATAGATCTCATTTATCATGTCATTGACCATTGCAGTAAATGAGTACGCAATGATCGCAGTTGGGGCAGTGAAACTCAAGAGATAGAGATTAAACTCTGCAGGGCGTGCAGCAAAGATCTGAGATATGACAAGAAGCATGATGAAAAAACCAAGCAGTGCTGCATATCCTACTGTTCTGTATCGATTTACGAGATACACACACGCAGCAGTCATAATGGTTAACATGATACCAATAATGGCAAGAAGAAGTATGAAATCCATGTTCTTAGAAAAGATCTGTACTCCTAGGGCTTAAACAGACGCATTGTTTCACTTGAAAAAATTCAAACACAAGTGTCAGCATTGGAAACTGAAGACGCCATGCAACAATAACTAAAGACTATTTAATATGAGTATAAAAAATAAATTAATTGTGCATATACATTAAACATATTATGTTATTTTCCCCATTTGAATGCCAATGTCGTCAACTTAAAAAATTCCGCAATACAAATATCAAATTGATGTTTAAATCGTGTATTGGAATTATTATTGCTTGTTAGTAGAAAAGGCGTTCATGAGTTCCCTTCTAACGAAGCAATTGAAGCCAAAGCCGTGGAAAACACAAAATTCACCCATTCAAATTCATGCATGAACATGCGATTAAATTTGTTTTCAACCTAAATAAAGCAATATTCTCCTGAAATTAATGACATTGAGTTGAATACTTCCATTCTTGGATAATCGTGTGTGAAATTTTGGTTATACTTTCCTGGAAAAATCGAAGAATACTTTTGAATGAAGACAGAAAAGTACAGTGAGCTGTTTTCCAGCATGGTTTATTCTTGTATGATACCTGGGATCGATATGTCGTGCATCTTTTGGAGGCCTCTCCTTTCCCCAAAGTTTGCAACATTTTCGAACCCACTAGATATAGGCAAGTTGCGATGTATACGGTAAAAGACGAGGGCTGCAGCAAAATAGCCTTCTCTGACAACTAAAAAAACAGCTTCTCAATTTGAATTGACACATACGTACATGTCATGTTCGTTTAAAAAATTACAAGGAAGGCAAGTAATGAAAAATTTATTTGATTTGACTGGGAAGGTTGCTCTTGTTACGGGTGCATCGTCAGGGCTAGGCGTCCAGTTCGCAAAGGCGCTTGCAAATCAGGGTGCCAATATTGCCATTATCGCTAGAAGGATAGACAAACTGGAGCTGGTTAAAAAAGAAATTGAGAAAATTGGCGCTCCATGCTTTACTGTTGAATGCGATGTAAGTAAGACGGACGAAATCGTTTCAATGGTCGCTGAAGTCAAAAAACATTATGGGAAAATCGATATCCTCGTAAACAATGCAGGTGTTGGTAAGGTATTCCCGGCGGAAACCCAGACCGATGAAGAATGGCGCTCTGTTATTGATATTAACCTTAACTCGGTTTACTACGTTGCAAGAGAAGTCGGCAAGGTAATGATCGAGCAGCAATACGGCAAGATCATAAACCTTGGTTCCCTTCACTCAAGCGTTGCTATGGCAGGTTCCCCGATAACGGCTTACTGCGCTTCCAAGGGCGCTGTAGAGATGTTGACAAAAGCGCTTGCCAATGAGTGGGCGAAGCACAATATTACGGTTAATGCCATTGGTCCCGCGTATTTCCCAAGTGAAATGACCAATGAAGTGATCGGGAGCGATGAGTTCAAAGCTGCAGTAGCAATTTATTGCCCAATGGGTAGGGTAGGGCGAGAAGGTGAACTTGACGGCGCGCTAATCTATTTTGCATCCGACGCATCCAGCTATACAACAGGTCAGCTCCTGTCAGTCGACGGCGGATGGACCACGATCTGAGAGTTTGGTTTATCTATGTTCATGCTTTGATACAAGTATCTCTTAGTCCTTTTTTTAACTGAATTTATAACATAATGCCAATAAATTTGTTGTGAATGCACATCATGATGACTATTTTAATGTTTTAGCACTACTTAGTGCCACTATCAAAAAAAATCCCTTACAAAAACGCTTTTGCAAAATCTCAAAATTACATGAAGAAGTGGCCTGCCAACAGGAAGGACAATGATTGCCTATGAAGCTAGAACCAGGAGAGGTGGTAACATACATATAAGCTAGGTATATTCAGGTTTATCTCCCATATGTTACCTTGAGATAGTCATGAGTACAGCAGAAACTATTGCATCTATTTTGGCACGGGAGATTCTGGATAGCAGAGGAAATCCAACTGTTGAAGTTGACGTAACACTCTCATCTGGGATAATGGGGCGTGCTGCCTGTCCATCAGGGGCATCAACTGGTGCACACGAAGCAGTGGAACTTCGAGATAATGAAAAGAGATATGGCGGGAAAGGGGTTCTAACCGCGGTGAAAAACGTCAATAACACGCTTGCACCTCTGCTTATTGGTATGGATCCAACACAGCAGCGTGAGATTGATAACTGCATGATACAAGCAGATGGCACTGGGAATAAGGGTGTGCTTGGTGCAAATGCCATTCTCCCAACATCGATGGCCATCGCACGGGCAAGTGCAGCTGCACAGCAGATGCCTTTATGGAGATATCTCTCTCAATTCTCACAAAAAAACTCTGAAAAAATTGTGCTTCCGGTTCCATGCATGAATATCATGAATGGTGGAGCTCATGCAAACTGGCAAGGTGCTGATTTTCAGGAGTTTATGATAGCAGCTGTTGGTGCGAAAACCTTTGCAGAGGCTTTTCAGTGGAGTTCAGAGATCTATCAGACCCTCAAGGGTGTGTTGAAGAAGAAGGGGATGACAACTGGAGTTGGAGATGAAGGTGGATTTGCACCGGCAATTGCATCAAACACTGATCCTCTTGAGCTGATCTGCACCGCGATCGAGCAGGCAGGATATACACCAAGCACTGATGTCTGTATTGTGCTAGATCCAGCAGCAAGTGAGATCTATGAAGATGGTTCATATCACTTAAAGAACGAGAACCGAAAGCTGAGCTCTTGTGAGATGGTAGATTATTGGGAAAATTTAAGTAATACATATCCAATTATCTCACTTGAAGATGGGCTTGCAGAGGATGACTGGGATGGATGGAAAGAACTAACAAAGAGGATTGGAAATCGTGTGCAGTTGGTAGGAGATGATCTCTTTGTCACGAATGTGACTCGTATCAAAAGAGGTATTGAAGAGCAAAGTGCAAATGCGGTGCTTATTAAACTCAATCAGATTGGAACGGTTTCAGAAACCTGTGACGCAATACTGATGGCAGAGCATGCTGGCTTTGGTGCTATGATCTCACACCGAAGTGGGGAGACGGTGGACACTTTTATCTCAGATCTCGCAGTAGCGTTTCAAACAGGTCAGATTAAGACAGGTGCTCCAAGCCGGGGAGAGCGTGTCGAGAAATATAACCAGCTTCTTCGCATTGAGCAAGATGCAAAGGATAAGGCTGTGTATGCAGGAATAGCACCATTCAAGCGGTAAAATCAATAACAAATCGATAGATGGTATTTGACAAGGATTCGGTGAGTGTGATGGAAGAAAAAAGCTGTATAGAGATAAAAGAGCGAGTGCAGGCATATGCTGATTCACAGGGTTTTGTGTTGAACCCAGATATTGAAAAGCTAAATCTGGTTTTAAAAGGGCTGCATAGGAATGTAACAAAGCATGGTGCAGAGTACTGTCCCTGCCGCATAAAAACTGGGGATCCAGAAAAAGATAAAGATATCATCTGTCCATGTGCTTTTCATAAAGATGAGATTGCAAAACAGGGCTTTTGCCACTGCCATTTATTCTATAAGACATAGGCGGAAATAATGAAAACTTCTCCTTTTTCTCTTGAAATAAGTGGTTCTCTGTATTAGCAGGTGCATTGGTTCTTGGGCAGTTGTTGATCTCAAGCCATTATCAAGCATGTTTACAAAGAAGGAAACATTGAAGTAATGTAGAGAGTAATAGGGAAATAGAGAGAGATAAAGGGATAGAGAGATAATAGGAGAGAGGAATGGGTGTTGCATTAAAAGATATTGTAAAAGAGTATGCAAAGTCATACCGGACTGAGGAATTATCTGGTGTCATTGCTATTGATGCGTTTAATGCATTATATCAATTTTTAACGATTATTCGTCAGCCAGATGGAGCACCACTTATGGACTCAGCCGGACGGACGACGTCTCATCTTTCTGGCATTTTTTATCGAACAGTGAGTATGCTTGAGGTGGGGTTACAGCCGGTGTTTATCTTTGATGGCAAACCTCCCGAGCTCAAGAAGGCAACGAATGAAGAACGCCATGCACGACGGGAAGAAGCAGAGCAGAAATTTCATGAGGCACAGAGAGCAGGAGATATGCAGGCTGCATATAAGTATGCACGGGCAGCGGCACGACCTGATGAAGCTATCATTCAGAGTGCAAAGGATCTCTTAACAGCAATGAATATTCCTCATCTTACCGCACCTTCTGAGGGAGAGGCACAGGCGGCGCATATGGTAATGAAAGGAGATGTGACCCATGCAGCATCTCAGGATTATGATACGCTGTTATTTGGTGCGCCTTCATTTCTTCGAAATCTCACCGTATCTGGTCGAAGAAAGATGAGAGGAAGAACGATACAGGTTCAGCCTGAAGTCATTGCATTACAAGATGTTTTATCTGGTCTTGGTCTAACACGGGAGGAGCTGATTCAGGTTGCGGTACTTGTGGGGACGGATTTTAATCCTGGCGTACCTGGTATTGGTGCAAAACGAGGTTTAAAAGAGGTACGAAATGGTGGGTTTGAAAAAGCACTGCATCAAGCTTCATCTGCTGATATTGATTATGATGAGGTAATGGAGTTTTTTTTACATCCTCCTGTAACAGATGCATATAGCCTTTCCTGGAAACCGGTTCGTGCAGAGCCAATTCGTGCATTTCTCTGTGATGAGTATGGGTTCTCAGAAGAGAAGATCATGAGAACGCTGGAGAGAGTTGCGCATACAGGGGAGCAACAAAGTCTTGATCAGTGGTTTTGAGTTGGAAGGCAAAAATATCAGATCAAGAAAAGTGAATGAACTCTTTTGGGTGAGATCTCCCGCGTCTCACCACTACTTTTAATATAACTCCTGCAAAATGTGTATAAGCACTTGTAATATGGTGCTGACAGAAGTACATCCGACGTGACATGTACGTTACGGCCACCATTAGTGTGGCTTTGGGATTACCAGGGTCAGTATGTCAAAAAATTAGTACGCATGGTGCAGGGCCAATCTTATCTCTTTTAGAGAAGGTTACTGCAATGCGTTATTAGATACGATACTACTTGGCTTTTTTCCCGTTGGATCACTACTGTGATCAGGAGGTTTAATCATATGGCACGAATGTATGCCCGACGTAGGGGCGTATCAGGTTCAGTCAGACCACACCGGACGGAAGCACCGGAATGGTCAAACCAGAACAAAGAACAGATCGAGAAACTCGTTGTTGACATGAAAAAGCAGGGTCTTCAGAGTGCAGAGATTGGGCTCATCTTACGTGACAAATATGCTGTTCCAAGCGTAAAGCTTGCAACAGGAAAAAGAGTAGATGATATTTTAAAAGAGAATAATCTTGAATCAGAGATTCCAGAAGATCTTCGAAACCTGATGACACGAGCTCTTCGCATGCGAAAGCATCTTGAAGAAAACAAGAAAGATTTCCACAACAAACGTCAGCTCATGTTGACTGAATCAAAAGTCCGCAGACTGGTAAAATATTATATTCGTTCAAAACGCCTGCCAAAAGGCTGGGTATATAAGCCTGATACCGCAGAGATTCTGCTTTCACGTTAAGTATATGTCCGTCACCATTGAGGATGCTGCACATGAACTTGGAGACGAGATACGACGTCATGAGTTCATCGAGGTGATCTGTCACTCTGATGCAGATGGCATTGCTGCTGGTGCGATTATGGGTACTGCCCTCTATCGAGCAGGGATACGATTTCGTATCAGAGCAAAGAGTCGGATGCACATAGATGATTTACCAGAAAGCTCCACTCTGCTCTGTGATCTCGGTTCAGGCATCTCAGATCTTCCTGATTCAGTGATGGTGATTGATCATCATCATCCTTTGTTTGAGGGTCCATTTCATGTAAATCCACGTCTCCATAACATAAACGGAGATACAGAGCTATCAGGAGCAGGTGCTGCCTATCTTGTCGCAAATACACTTGGTGATAATCGCGATCTCTGTGGCCTTGTAATGGTTGGTATTCTTGGAGATGGGCAGGAGATAGCAGGGAAGAATAAGGAGATCTGTCAGGATGCAATCGCTACTGGTATCATTGATCATGCATATGGCCTGCGTCTTGGAGGAAGAACACTTGATGAGAAGGTTCTCTGGAGTACGAAGCCGTACTTTTCCGGATATTCCGGAGATAATGAGAATGTAATGTCCCTTTTTGCAAAATCAAAAAAGAGATTGGGCACAGGTGGGGTTGAAGATGAAAATCCTGATATCAAGCTTGTTTCTTCACTTCTCGTGGTGTATGCAGTTCCATATGCTGGATATGATCAGATGTGCAGTCTATATGGCGATACCTATACGCTAAATCGAGAAAGAGTCACAGATGCCCATACCATGAATATCCTGCTTGATAGCTGTGCAAAGAGTGGGGCCTCTGGCAAGGCATTGGCAGTTGCGATGCGAGCTCCCCTCTCTTTAGATGCAACATTTGACACGGCACACAACTATCGCATGAAGATCATTGCTGAGATGAATGCACTCCATATGAAGTGCAGCAAAAATGAAGCAGATGAGTCACTTCGTGTGTTTGAGATAGAAAAGGGTTCTCTCGTCAGTGATATTGCAGATGCTATCTGGCATTCATATCCAAGAGTCTGCCCAGTCGCAGTGCGTGGAGTGACATCTGATAACCAGGCACGCGTCTCATTTCGAGGTTCTGGTGCAGTGAATATCGGTGCTTGTGCAAGTGAGCTTGCAAAGAAGCATCATGGAGTTGGTGGAGGGCATCTTTCCCGTGCCGGAGCGACAGTTCCCATACATGAGATTGATGGGTTTTTAGCAGATATGCGTGAGGCAGTGAGATGAAGATCGAGGGAGTGATCTCAACACAGCATGAGAATGCTGCGTGTGTTGCTGCAGCGATCAAGACAGATAATATGTCAGATATCAAAACGGTGAACCAGGATGGTCGTGTGGTAACAACACTTATTGGCACGTCCTTTTCCCGAGTTATTGCGACGGTAGATGATTATCTGATGAGCCTGACGGTGGCAGATGAGGTAAGCACCTCAAAGAAAGACGAAACAGATCAAAAAGAGAGCAATGCATGCAATTTCATATTTGAATAATTGAGGAGAATGAATTATGGCAAAGAAAAAACAGATTGGACGAAGAGTAGAAGGATGGAAAGCAAAGAGCTGGTATAAGGTTTATACCCCAGATAATATTGGGAAAGCATATATCGGAGATACGGTTGCTAATGAACCTGAGAAACTGATGGGGCGTGTCATCACGACGCAGCTTTCAGATATTGCAAGTGATTACTCAAAGCAGCATGTGAAGATGAAGTTTTCAATTACATCTGTTGGAGGGGATGCAGCATATACAGACTTTATCGGTCATGAGGTTACTCGTGATTATATTCGGTCCCTTATCAAGCGCAGAACATCACGAATTGATGCAATTGTCTCATTTGTAACTCAAGATGGACGAAAAGCAAGATTAACAGTGACGTGTTTTACGCTCTCTCGAGCAAATGACAGTCAGCAGCATGAGATCCGCCGTCTGCTTATTGATGAAACACTTGCACTTGGAACCTCCAGTGATCTGAATCTGCTGGTGAATGGTATCATCACCGGTGATATCTCAAAGGAGTTCTTTAAGAAGACAAAAGAGATCTTCCCGACCCGCCGTGTTGAGATCATTAAGTCAAAAGTAGAGCTTCCAAAGAAGGTATAAGAAAGGAAAGATCCCCCTTTTTTTGATGTGAGAAGGCAAGTCTTTTGTCTTGTCTCATTGTTTTTATTTAGTTTATGTTATTTTTTACATTTGATGTTTTTATTAACAACGTTTCTACATTTTTAATGAAATTTCGGTTTTTAATTGTTGAGGTGCGGCATGTTCATTGAAAGCCTTTATCAAATATTCCAAACAATATTCAAAAAGGATGATTTAATTGACCCCCTCAAAAAGGAAGAGTTTTATTCAAAGTCTCAATGCAAATGAAAAATCTCAGGTTTTGATGGCTCTGCTTGCCAAAGAACCAACTCTTGTAAAAAAAGCATATGACATAGCGATGGAAATAGTCGGTGATGTGAGTGTGGATGACATTAGTGATGACGTGTACTGTGCACTCAACTCGCTCGACGTTTTCGAGTTGTACGACAGTAGTGGGAGAACCAGAGATGGTTATGTTGATCCGAATGATAGGGCGTGGGAGATGTTTGAAGAAGCGCTGTATCCATTTACTCATGATATGACGCTGAATCAAAAGCGCGCATTGCCTTCTATTGCAAAAATGTATTGCATCGGCATCATCAAGGCACTTTTGAGATATAAAGAAGGAAACTCTTCTGAATTAAGTGATTGGGTGCCGGATGCGCCAGATGAATCCATTATCAATGTAGTGGAAGAGTGGAAACGCGGTAATCCATCAGATGATGACATTGCTGAAGTAATGGAGATAGTAGAGGAGAGTAGTTACGCAGAGCAGTATTTAAAATAAAGTGATAATTCATGGCAAATAAGTACAAGTTGGGCATCTCACACGAGTTAGCACTTAAATCATGTTGGCTTTTGTGCACCTCCTATGGGGAGAATCAATCGTGAGTACAAAAGATGCAGATCGTGAAGAGCGAATAGATACGGAAGTAGTTGATGCTTTGCACGTACATCTTCAAATGCATAACTTCCACATGTTAAATTGTAAATAAAAATTATATATGCAAAATAATAAAATATCTAACAGATCTATTTTCATATCCAGCACATTTTGCGATATGCAAGTAGAACGCGATGCTCTACGCGACCTTGTCTTGCCTCGTGTGAATGAATTTGCAGAAAAATACGGACGTGTCGTAGAAATAATTGATCTGCGCTGGGGTGTAGATACTTCTTCCGTTGATTCAGAAGCTGAACAGAACAAGAAGCTGCTTTTTGGGAACGCGGAATGGATTTCAACCCGGCAGACTTCGCATGGCTGCGGCAACTGTTGCGGGGACATATTTCACAAGGAGATATGCAGCAATGGGACTTTTCCCATCAAAGTCTTCGTAGGGCACTTCAAAAAGACAGAGTGGAAGAGTTGAAACAGGTGAATGATAGCCTTGTTGTTCATTTTTTCAACACAGGAATGCAAAACTATTTTCTGGCACGTGAAATCATGCACCATCTCTACATCGCAGACAGACCGGACTTGACTGCAAAAATATTGCCACCTGTAAAATTGGCTTATTAGAAATCAGCTGCTACTAATAGGCACAATTAAGAAGTGAAATGGGGTGATCTGGAGCGATGATGGCAATGTTTCCTTTGCATTTGTCTCTGCTGCTAAGCATAATGGGCAATTGAATAGTTAGGTTAATTCTTGACTTATGAATTTTTCGCTAAATTGTGGTACCAACCTTATGATCAGAGTGTGTCAGAAATAGGAATACAGTTGGATATAAGAAATGGGCAGAAGAAGGGCCTGTAAATATGCATTGAGAGTACCTCGCTGAGCTATACAACACAACATAACATGGAAAAGAGTTAAATATGTACACCTGTATTATAATTTTAACTTGGAGTGTACATATGCTAACACATGAAGAAATTGTAAAAGCTGTTGCAAAGGCAGCTACGCAATTTTCATTAAAAAAAGTAGCATACTTTGGTTCATATGCTGATGGTAGTGCAACCGAAGAAAGTGATTTGGATGTGCTTGTTGAGTTTTACAACCGCCCTAAGTCATTATTAACAGTTATTGGCTTAAAATGCTGGTTAGAGGACGAAATGAGTGTCCCTGTTGATCTGATTGAAATTCCGTTGCCAGAAAAGGCGAGAATTAAGATTGGGAAGACGGTGCCTGTGTATGAACGAACGTGATGAGAATCTTTTGTACTTCATACAAGAAGAATGTGAGTTATTGCTGGAAATGGCAGAAGGGTGTGATGTACAAACTTTTCTCGATAGTAAAATGATGCAGCACGCTGTTTCTATGGCACTGATACATATTGGAGAATCGGTGAAATCCCTGAGCGAAGATCTCAAAAAGCAGAACAGTGGGATAGAATGGCGTTTTATCGCTGGCCTTCGCGACATAGCTGCACATAATTATGGAATAGTGCAAATGGAACGGATTTGGGATGTGGTCACAGAAGATGCTCCTGAGTTGTTGGAGCAGGTGAAAAGTATACTCTTTGCTGGAAAGGCAAAATAAGGAAAATAATTGACCTGTTCGGCTAAGGATTGATTTAAAATAAACATTGTGCTTTATTTGTCAAGATGAATGGTTGGAAGCCCACATTTCGCCACGAAAATCAATTTTTAAAAATCACCAAAGGTGAGAAAATAACACCATGGAAAAAAACAGTAGACTCACAGGTTATTTGCAAGCGTAGGGAATGATCTGCGAAGGAATAGTGGGTGATGAACCGATCTGATATAGAAATCTATCAAACAGAAGACGGTGTGACGAGAATTGACGTTCGTCTAGATGGTGAGACTGTCTGGCTAACACTTGACCAAATGGCGACACTATTCGGACGTGATAAATCCACTATTTCTCGTCATATCAAGAATGTATTCGATGAAGGAGAATTAGTTGAATCAGGAACCGTTGCAAAATTTGCAACAGTTCAAACCGAGGGTGTACGACAAGTCGAGCGCCAAATGGACTACTATAGCCTTGATGTAATTATATCCGTGGGATATCGAGTGAAGTCTTTTCGTGGAACACAGTTTCGTCAATGGGCAACGAAACGGCTAAACGAATATATTCGCAAAGGTTTTACTCTTGACGATGAACGCCTGAAAAACGGAGGAGGGCGTTATTTCCGCGAATTATTACAGCGCATCCGTGATATACGCAGCAGCGAGCGTAACCTCTATCAACAGGTGACGGACATTTATGCCACCGCGATAGACTACAACCCAAAGGCTGATATTACTCGTGAATTTTTCGCCACTGTACAGAATAAGATGCACTACGCCGTGCATAAACACACCGCAGCAGAGATCATCTTTGAGCGTGCAGACAACGAAAAACCAATGGTTGGGATGACTAACTTTAAGGGTGACTATATCATGAAGGCCGATGTTAGCATTGCCAAAAACTACTTGTCAGAGAGAGAATTGCAGATCCTGAATCTACTTGTATCACAATTCTTGGATTTTGCCGAACTCCAGGCATTGGAAGAACGCACAATGACGATGTTAGATTGGATAAAAGAACTTGACCGTCAACTGCTTGGCAATCGGCGTGAGCTGCTTTCGGGAAAAGGTCATATCTCCCGTAAACAGGCCATTGAAAAAGCTGAGAAGGAATTTGAACTCTACCGTTCGCGTGAGATGAGGGAGCTGGAAAGTGACTTTGACCGTGCAGTAAAACAGTTGACACAAAAGAAAACAAGTGGTGACGATGACAAAAGTTAACCCTTTGTTTACGGACACGGAAATCGATGTTGAGCAACATAATGGATAGATGGGAGATTTTCAGGTTCAAGAAGGCACTATACTGACAATCCCCGAAAACCGGTAATAGCATAATTTTGATCGTGCGTGTAACGGTTTTTACGCAGAAATGTGGCAGGATATTACTCTTCATGAAGAATATATGTGGCATCAGCGCAGTTTTCGGAGGTTTCCTAAGGGGGTATGTGAAAAAGAATGCTTCATTCAGATGAAAAGGAAAAGGCGTTAGATCCAAAAGATCCTGATACTGCTAAATCCTGACACGACCTCGCTTCCAATGAATATAACCAAGGCAGATATTCTGGAGCCGAAACCACTTCTCCAGAATCATGGCTGAATCAGGGGAAGGAATGATTCGATAAATTCTAGCGTATTTTGTGCCTCAATAGTCCCTTGCTCGGCAGATTTTGTAAGCCAATAAACAGCTTTTTCGTAATCTATCTCCACTCCTTCTCCAGTGCAATACTTATTGCCCAAATTGTTTTGTGCCGCAGCGTTCCCTTGTTCAGCGGATTTCATATACCAGTATACAGCCTTCTCCAGGTCTTTCTCTACTCCTTCACCGTCGGCATAGCGATTACCCAGATTGCTTTGTGCTGCCTGGTTTCCTTGTTCTGCGGACTTCGTATACCAGTAAACCGCTTTTACATCGTCTTTTGCGACTCCATTTCCAGTGTAATAACAACTAGCCAAATTGTACTGTCCCCAGTCGTCTCCTTGTTCTGCAGACTTTGTATACCAGTATATGGCTTTTTCCTGGTCTTCTCCTACTCCAAAACCATTGGAATAACAAATACCCAAATAGAATTGTGCCTCTGCCTCACCTTGTTCAGAGGCTAATGTATACCAGTATGCAGCTTTTTCATAATCTTTTGCTATTCCATTACCGTTATAATAACAATACCCCAAACCGTTTTGTGCCGCAGCGTTCCCCTGTTCAGCTGCTAACGTAAACCAGTATACTGCTTTTTCATAATCTTTCTCCATTCCATAGCCATGGTAATAACAAGAACCCAAACAACTCTGTGCCGCAGCATCACCGCATGTAGCCTTTGCGAGCACATCATCGAATGGATTACCATTTGGATCAGATGAAAAGCTATTGTTGGATAGAGATTCTTGCAAAATTGAGTTAATTTGTTCCTGTACTTTTAGTGCATTTTGTGCTGAGACGTTTCCCTGTTCTGCAGCCAATGTAAACCAGTATATGGCTTTTTCCAGGTCCTTTTCCACTCCATTGCCCTTGGAATAACAAGTTCCCAGCCAGTATTGTGCCCTATCATGCCCTTGCTCAGCGGCTAATGTAAACAAATATGCAGCTTTTTCCAGGTCTTTTTCAACTCCTCCGCCGTGATAGTAGCAATCACCCAAATTGTATTGTGTATCAGCATCCCCTTGCTCAGCCGCTTTTGTATACCAATAAAGGCCTTTTTCCTCATCTTTTTCCACACCTTCGCCTTTAAAATAACGAAGGCTTAAATTGTGTTGTGCAGAAGCGTTTCCCTGTTCAGCGGCTAATGTATACCAATATATGGATTTTTCTAAGTTTTTCTCCACTCCATTGCCCTTATCATAACACAGACCCAAATTGTATTGTGCCTCTGCAAGTCCTTGTTCAGCAGCTGTCGTCCACCAGTAAATGGCTTTTTCCCAGTTTTTTTCCACCCCATGACCTTCGGAATAGCAAAAACCGAGATTGAGTTGTGCTGCAGCATCTCCTTGCTCAGCTGACTTTGTATACCAATATATTGTTTTTTCTAGGTCTTTTTCTACTCCATGACCATGGAAATAACAAAGACCCAAACTCCTTTGTGCAGTAACGTTTCCTTGCTCAGCTGCTAACATAAACCAGTAAACGGCTTTTTCCTGATCTTTCTCCACACCTTCGCCGTTAGAATAACAAGAACCCACGTTATTTTGAGCGACAGCATTGCCGCGTATTGCCGCTGCTAGAAAGTCCTGGAATTCTTTATCATCACTATCAGATGAAAATATGTCATAACGGGAATTTTTTTGAGAAATTGACCCCATTGATCCAAATGTTTCGAGAACACTTTGTGCCTTCGCGTCCCCTTGTTCAGCTGCTGCCGTAAACCAGTATACTGCATTTTCCAGGTCTTCCTCTACTCCATGGCCGTTGCCATAACAAAGAGCCAAATTGTATTGTGCCTCAACATATCCTTGCTCAGCTGCTTTGGTCCACCAACATACGGCTTTTTCGTAGTCTTGTTCCACTCCTTCTCCGGCGTAATAAAGAAGACCTAAATTGGTTTGTGCCTGGACAATTCCTTGTTTTGCGGCTAACGTATACCATTCTACGGCTTTTTTGTAGTTTTGTTTTACCCCTTCTCCGGCGTAATAAAGAAGACCTAAATTGTGTTGTGCAGTAACATCTCCCTGTTTTGCTGCTTTGATCCACCAATATACTGTTTTTTCGTAGTCTTGCTTTACTCCTTCGCCGTTTAAATAACAGAGACCTAAATTGTATTGTGCTTCGACATTTCCTTGTTTAGCAGCTAACGTATACCATTTTACAGTTTTTTTGTAGTCTTTCTTTACTCCCTCGCCGTTATAATAACGAGCACCCAAATTGGTTTGTGCCCTTACATCACCTTGCTCAGCTGCTTTGCTCCACCAATATACTGTTTTCTCGTAGTCTTGCTCTATTCCAAAGCCTCTCTCATAACAAAGAGCCAAATTATATTGTGCCTCAGCATATCCTTGTTCAGCCGCTTTGGTCCACCAATATACTGCTTTTTCATCATCTTGCTCTACTCCAAAGCCACCCCCATAACAAAGACCTAAACTGTGTTGTGCAGAAGCGTCTCCCTGTTCAGCTGCTAATGTAAACCAGTAAACGGCTTTTACAGCATTTTCCTCCACTCCATAACCACTGGAATAACAAGCGCCCACGCTTCCTTGAGCAACAGCATCTCCTTGTGTAGCTTTTGCTAATATATCTTTGAATATTGCTTCACTATCAGCAGCTGAAAAATCATTTGTCTCCGTCATTTTTTGGCTTCCTCCACCTTTATCATAAAAATACCCGAATTCTTTTGAGCAATAGCATCACCGCATGCTAACAAATTCTTGACCTCTTTCTCATCACTATCAGATGAAAAAGATTGCGGTATGGTTTTTTTAAAAAGTAAACTTTGCTGATGCTATCATTGTTAGCATGTCTTGTGCCTCAGTATTTCCTTGCTCTGCGGCCTTTGTATACCAATAAACAGCTTTTTTATAATCTTTTTCCACTCCCCTGCCAATCTCATAACAAAGACCCAAGCTGAGTTGTGCACTATCAACCCCTTGCTCTGCGGCCATTGTATACCAGTATACGGCTTTTTTGTAGTCTTGCTTTACTCCTTCTCCGCTTTCATAGCTAACACCCAAATTATTTTGAGCAATAGGGTCTCCTTGCTCTGCGGCTTTTGTATGCCAGTAGATGGCTTTTTCATGATCTTGCTTTACTCCTTCGCCATCAGAATAACAAAATCCTAAATTGGTTTGTGCCGCGGTAACTCCTTGTTCTGCTGACTTCGTAAACCAGTAAAAGGCTTTTTCGTAATCTATCTCCACTCCATAGCCCTCAGAATAGCAAACACCCAAATTGTATTGCGCCTCACAAAATCCTTGCTTGGCTGCTTTCGTATACCAGGAGACGGCTTTTTTAAGATCTTTCTTCGCTCCATAGCCACTGAAATAACAAACACCCAAATTGGTTTGTGCAACAACATTCCCCTGTTTTGCTGCTTTTGTATACCAGGAAACAGCTTTTTTCAGATCTGTCTCCACTCCATTGCCGCTTTGATAACAAATACCCAAATTGGTTTGTGCTGAGGAAAATCCTTGTTCTGCTG
>JAITWW010000136.1 GCA_031285085.1 Candidatus Methanofilum arcanum | reverse complement strand
AGCAAATGTCACAACTCTCGCTCCATTTTGCTCGGTAAACTCAACGTATCGAGAATTATCCACAGGAACGTAGGAACCATCAAATAGATGCAAACGTGACGTCATCGAGTGATAGAAGGGATCTTCATAGAGCGAGAACTGAAGATATGACGTTTTGTTATCTGGGCTTGCAAGGAAATAGGTACGCTGATATCCATCTAATCCAATTGCGGTGCTATCAAATGTTGCCTCCCATGTTGCCATTGCCCAAAACTTAACAGTAGCCATCTCTGCATCGGTGATAACATATTTGGTGTTCGTTGCATCCAGAATTTCTCTGGCACGGTCCTCAGAGCCAGTTGTAAAGAATGGTGCTGCATAATGAACTCCTTGTTGGAATGGATTTGCAACAGATGGACGCTTTGCAAAGTACTGAATCATGTGCCCATAGTCCCACCATGAGAGGACACCATATGATTCGGCTGGTCGAAGATTTGCCCAATCGCTTCCATCATATCTCATATAATAATCGATACCAGGATCAGGAGTATTTTCTTCCATCCACATCAGTGAAAGCCTCCAATCTAGATTCAAGTTGAGGGGGCTAACCCTGCTTTCCATGGCATAAGAGTTATAGATAAACACTCCACCAGCTATTCCAAATATAACAAGGCTAAGGAGCAGTAAGGCTGATTTCACCTGTTTGGATGAGTTTCTTTTTGTTTTCGTCAGGGCTCGTTTGAGTCCTCCGTTCTCCTGAATTGTTTCAAGGGTAGTATTTAGGAGAAAGCCAAAGAACAGTCCAGATTGAACCGAGATAGGGACTGCCAGATAATACTCATATCGAATCTGCGAAAAGGTTGCAAAGAGAATGAGAACCGACCAGATGAAAGTAAAGCTGTAGATTGGATGCTTTGTGCGATAAAGAAAGAACAAGCAGACAAGCAATCCAAATATGAAGAAAAATAGTGAGTATGAAAATGTACCCCATGCATCAGCAACTGTCCAGGGACGTGCTTCCATGATGGTGACCCAAAGTCCTCCCTGAGAGAAAAAAACGCGCGCATTTCCAACTATGCTATTGAAAAGTGAAGGTAAGAGGAGGAAAGATAAAACAGCACCAACAGCACCAAATGCCACGATAGAGCCGATATAATGCAGTATGCTTTTCTTTTGAAGATAGTATGAGAGAAAAAACAACGCCCAGCTCGAAACAATAATTGTTGCCATAACAAGGGGCTGCATGATGGTGTAGCTACTCAATGCCAGTCCACTTTCTGGAAATCCAACAATGATGCTTCCAAGAATAGAGACACCAAAAGTCACGGTATTCAGAATGGCAAGATAGAGTCCATCGTTTTTCATCAATCTCTCAGCAATAAACCAGAGCAAGGTAAATATTGATGTGATGAGACCAAACAGAATCATAGTGGGCATATTTGCATAACCCAAGAAGTATGCAAATCCACAGATCAGGCCGTATAGTACTGGAGGTTTCCATGTCGAAAGTTGCCGAAGTTCGATCTTCTTATCACGAGAGCTCCACAGTGCAAGGATATAGCACAGACAAAACAGAGCACTGAACAGAGTCTCAGCAGTGTGGTGATCAAGATATCCATAAAATGAACGAGCATAGTGCTGTCCAGGAATAAGCGCCATAAATAGCGCTGCAATAAGACCTGCCTTCCAGTCCAATAGTTTTTTTCCAATGGCATATGAGACCGGAACCAGACAGGCTGCCATTATGGGTGGTACAAACAAAGCTATTGAAACAATCTCAGGACGCGTTGTAGCCCCCATCAAAAGAACAAGGCTTGTGCAGATCATGGTAAACAATGGGCCCCAATGGATGATAGTTCCTGTAGGATAACTCGTTAATGCCTCAAACCAGTTATAATGAGGGAACTGCATAGACATCTGTTCAATCTGACGAAGGTTGTAGATTGGATCATCTAGTGCAAGAAAAGATATGACATCTGTGTTTCCTAAAAATATTGGAGTTATTCGAACATACAAGCAGAGTGCTGATAAAAGAATCAGTATAGCTACAATACACAAAGAGAAATGTCGTGTAATCTGGTGGCTCATGAGATCTCCTGATAGATATGTACTAATATCGATGTTTTCATAAAAACATCTTACTGCATGTTTACGTACTCATCAAAGAGTTTTGCCGCTTTTGATCCTTTGTACATCATGTTCAGGTACTGTGGATCAAACATCTCTTCTATCATAATTCTGAAATATCGTGCAGGCATTGGGAGCTTGCTTTCAGGATCTAAAACAATGCGAAAGCTTCGATACGATGCAGGATGTGCCTCGGAATAGATATTTTGGATGAACAAAGGAAATATTTCATAGATGTTAGGATGTGCTTCTTCAAGCCAGGCCATGAACTGAGGGTAACGTACATAGAGATCTGTCTTTGCTTCATCAAGGCGTCTGCGTATGGTGTCATGTGAAAGAAGCACTTTTGGCGAACTGGTATTGTAGGCAAGGACAGATATAGAATAATCAAGCCGTGACAATGCATCAAGATGATAAAACCCTAATACTTGGTGAAATAAAGATGTATCTTCCAGTACAAGGCTTTTATGATAGAGGCCCTGCAGCACTTGCACGTACTCATTTGTTTCTAGCATCATGATTACGTATGTTTCTTGTGTGACAAAACAGTTGTGATATCGGTATGTTTCGTGTCACAGCAGAAACAGTCATTCATACAAAACATGAGTGTTGATGTACGGCAAATGGGTGGTGTGTATTACAAACTCATACCTTCGGCAGTGCGAGCCGGAAGGGGAGAGGCTGCATTCATCAACATGGTGAGGATTGGAGTGAGGAAGAGATAGGGCTTTCTTGAATGTTTCACCAATCAAAGAAGAGGTTGCCACATCCATAATGCACGCTTCGTCTTAGAGAAAAGAACATTGAAAAGAGAATAAGATGTTATAATCGGGAAATGTATAGTATGAATAAAATAGTTTTATATCTGTTATTATGCCTTGCACTGGTATCGTGCATTACAACTGCTGGTTGTCTTGGCTATTTCGACTTTCATGAGAGTTCAGTAGAATTACTCTCCAGCGACTCATCAGTATTTCTTTTTGAAGGAAAAGTTACCCACGTGGGTGATGGAGATACTATTACTGTTGAGCTTTCAGATAAGACAAGAGAACGGATTCGCCTTATTGGAATTGACACTCCTGAGATGGATGCATCGCAGAACAGTGCAAGAGAGTATGGCTCACTAAGTCAAGATCATCTTGCAGAGTGGGCAAAAAAAGCAAAAGATTTCACAACTGAACAGTTGCTTTATGATACGGTGACTATCTCATATGATCCAGCGGCTGGAGAAAGAGATCGCTATGATCGTGTGCTTGGGTATGTTACCAGTGATGGAAGAGATTTCAATCAGGTGCTCATAGAGGAAGGATATGCTCGTGTGTATATTGCTGAGACATTTGATAGAAAACAAGATTATATCGATGCACTGGAAACTGCACAGAAGTATAAGATTGGAATGTGGAATGAGTGATACTCAAGTCTATTTTTTATGCTCCAGCATTCAATTATGTTAATTTTATTTTAAAACATCTAACACAAGGATCTCGACTGGAATCTCACATACTTCTTTTGTATGAAATGAAAATGATTTTTTAAGAGGAATCATTGCATGAAAGCGTTCTCGGATCAGGGCATGTTTTTTTGTATATCGTTCAATGAATGCAGCTGACCCTGCATTGAATATTCCATAGACAACATCAGCATGTTTGAGAGCGCAGTCAATAAATGGGCGATCTGCATGTACATTTTGTGCTCCAAATGGAGGGTTCATCAAAATAGTATCATAATGCATGGGTAGATCAGATATTCCATCTTCAAGCATCAGATGGTACCGATTCATAGCTACAGAAAACTTCTGCACATTTTCTAAACAGATCTCTAAGGCAAATGTGTCGCAGTCATATCCATCAACACGTGACGCTCCAAGCAAAGCAGCTCCAATACCTAGTATTCCAGTTCCACAGCCAAGATCGCATATAGTCATATCTTCAATGTCACCAGCAAGAAATGCATGGTGCACCAGCCTTGATGCAAGAGGAGCTGGTGTCATATACTGTTCAAGCGAAGGGGATGGCTGACGAAAACCAGTTACATCTTCAAGCATCATCTCAAGCCGCCTGAGCTTCATGGAATGCTCCTCTTAAAAGATCTCATCAATGGCGTACTCATCCCAGGTTCTCACACCACATACGATCTCAAACTCCTCCGGGGAGAGAACTGGCTTATGGAAGCGCGGTTGATCATCATAGGCAAGCCGAGGGCATGCCGTATTTACATAACAGGGAAGCCCGATATTGAGGAGTTGGTCAGCTGCAACCTCTTTCATGCGGAGAAGGGTTGTATGTGGATGTAATGTCAGCAGGTGCTCTGCAAGATCCATACGCTCTTGTCCTGATTTGCTAGAGACAATAATTCCATACTGATCCGCTGCTTTTGCACGTTCAATGAGGGAGAACCGCTTTGTTAAAAACGCACGCACTGTTACTTCTTCACAGGTCTTCATATATGGATCAAGTGCAATGACTCGTGACCCTGTTGCAAGATGCACTCCAAGTGCATGAAATACACCAGTTCCAATATAGATCATCTCAGTTGCACCGGTGCGTGCGCCACCAAATGAGCAGCCAAGCACCTGACCTGCATATGGTGTTCTTGGAGTGGGAGAGCCAACTATGGTCTCATACCCTTTTGTTGCAAGTACCTCTTGAATACGAGGTAGCATATGAACATGTTGTACGGTTGTAACAAGACCAATGCAGGTCTGTGTGAGATAGGGCAAGGCAAGCAAGATCTCATGTGGATTGAAGTCTTGTTGATATAACTCATAAATGACATTCTCCCTCTGAACAACTGGTGCATGTCCAAGGTGTACAAGTACCGTATCTGCATCAAGATCTTGCACAAGATCACAGGCACCATAACAAGGATCTCCAGAGAGTGTGACCGTATATCCTGCACTGACAAGATCTGGGACAAATTTCACTGCTGTTCTCATCAGTCCCTCTGGGGCTTGCAGTACGATCTGTTTTTTTCCGGTTTTGGCGAGTTTTGATAGAATTGAATCTATAAATACCACTCTAAAAACTCCGAACAACTTGAACTGAGTCTGTTACAGAGACCTCGTAGAGGATCTTGTATGGACATCCAATATCAACTGGACCCTTACTGAAGACAAAGCCAATATCAACCACCTTTGCCCCAATTTTTTCTAATGCATCAAGCAATGCCCGAGTTGTGCCCCCAGTACTGATGACATCATCTACAATTACCACCCGATCTCCTTTTTTCACACAGTTTAGGTACAGGCCTCCTTTTGAATACCCAGTTGTCTGAGACACCAAGGTCTCTCCAAAAAGCCCATAAGAGCGCTTTCGAACTATGATAAGTGGAATATCTGTTGCATATGAGACAGCAGTTCCAATTGGAATACCCATTGCCTCACAGCCAAGGATATAATCTACTTCTTTTGCTTGTCTTTTGAGATCCATAACTCGAACCAGCCCATCTGCTGCAGCTTTTAAAAGGGCAGGATGAATAAAAGGAATACCGTCAGTGAGTGGATGTACAAAATAGTTGTACTCTCCTTTTTTTACAATGGGAGAGCGTATAAGTGAATCATATAAGATATCTGTCATAATGAGAGTCTATTTTTTATATGTAATTATTTTTCATTCAGCTTTTTGACATCTGTAACATAGCTATCAATCAATTCACAGGTTATATGAGGTGTGATTACCATGCGTACATCTCCACCACGAGTGTGTGACACGACCCATGGCTCTGGAATGTTGTGAGGGTGAAATGTTGCTACATTCACATCAGGTGTTACCGCTCGCATGATACCGATTGCTTCCATCTCCTCAATGAAATAGCGGGTGTTTTCCATGCATTGCTGTACTATCTCCTGCATTCCATCGAACCCAAGATGATGAAGTACAGCATATGTTGAGGCAACGGGTGCACCAGGGCGAGTTCCTGTCAGATGGAAACTTGTTTTTTTGCTCAGATAGGGAGTATCTACAGATAAAATATCAAAAAAGTTTTGCTCACGAAACAGTAAAACACCAGAAGGAATGGTGCTCATTCCCATTTTATGAGGATCAACACAGATTGAAGAGACACCATCAATTGAAAAGTCAAAACGTGGTGCTTCTTTTAAAAACGGAAGTACAAGCCCTCCAAATGCTGCATCTACATGTAAAAAAATCTCATGCTCTTTTGCAAGTGCAGCCAGATCTGGTACCGGATCAACCATGCCATACTCTGTGGATCCTGCAACAGTTACAATACAACAGGTCTGCTTATCAATCAACTCAGATACATGTTCTGGATCCATACGATGTGTCTCTTCACGAGCGACTCTGAGTTCAAATCCAAGCAGCCGTGCTGCTTTTTCAAAAGAGAAGTGAGCGGATGCTGGGACGATAACATTTGGCCTCATATGTTTTTTTGAGAGCAGATGTTGTCGAGTGGCAATTGAAAGTGCCTGAATATTAGATTCGGTTCCCCCAGATGTAATACATCCTCCTGCATCTTGGCACTGGAAAAGATCTAAAAACCATGATATTACCTCAGCTTCAAGTGTAGCAGTTCCTTGAAATAGTCCTGGATCTCCAAGATTTGTTGGAAGAAACATACTGTGTGCACGCACTGCTATCGGGTGTGGCTGTGCACACATCGAACTGAAAATAGTTGATGGAGGAGTGTCCTTTCTCCTTATCTCTTCAAGTCGGGCTAGCACTACCTCTTCAGCAAGCCCATATCGATTTTGCATTCACAGTATACGACGTGCATTGTCAAGAATAATACGCTGTTCTGTTTTTGCAACTGCGTGACGGATCTTTTCTACTGCATCGATATTTGCAGATACACTATCAATTCCCATCTCAACAAGCCACTTCACCATATTAGGATCACTTCCTGCTTGGCCACAGATCGAGACTTCAACATTATTTGCTCTGCACACTGCAATAGTATCTTTAATTAATTTCAACACAGCAGGGTGTTTTGGCCAGTACATATGTGTGACGTGTTCATTATTTCGATCTACTGCAATGGTGTACTGAATGAGATCATTTGTTCCAAACGAGGCAAATGAGATACCTGCATCAATAAACTCTTGAATCATGAGTGCACATGCAGGGATCTCAACCATGATTCCAAGCTCTACCGCATTTACATCTACTCCTGCTTCTGCGAAGAGCTGTTTAGCGCGGATGAACTGATTTGGATGCGATACCATTGGGAACATGATTCCAAGATTATTATAACCAAGCGCCCACAATTTCTTAAATGTCTCAATTTGGAGCCCAAATTGATCTGGAGTCTCAAGATCACGTCTGATACCACGCCATCCTAGCATTGGATTGTGTTCAAGGGGTTCGGTATGTCCACCCTGCATATTTCTGAATTCATCAGTTGGCATATCGAGTGTGCGTACCCAGACCGATTTTCCTGGAAACGCATCAAGCACTGTTTTTATACCACTAAATAGTTCATCAATAAATTCCTCTTCTTTGTGGTTGTCAATAAACCATCCAGGAGTTCTACCAAGACCTATGAGAAGATGCTCAATTCGAAGTAATCCAACAGCATCGGCTCCTGTTGCAGCTGCCCTTTTTGCTGCTTCTGCCATGGAAACATTGACTTTTACGCTGGTTGCAGTAATGATATCTGCTTTTGCGAGTACAGTCTGTGCTCCATCTGTGTCATCCTGGAGAGCACGTTCAATGAGACCATCATAGACAAGGCCCTTTTCACCATCGATAGTGATTATTTGACCTTCTTGCAGGATTTGTGTTGCATTTCGCGTACCAACGATAGCAGGGGTTCCAAGCTCTCGACTGACAATCGCAGCATGGCAAGTTAGTCCTCCTTCATCAGTTACAATTCCCGCAGTTTTTCGCATTGCAGGAACCATGTCGGGGTTTGTCATGGTCGTGACCATGATGTCACCAACCTTGACCCGATCAATCTCGGTTACATCTTTTACCCTGATAACAGGTCCACTTACGAGACCAGGTGATGCACCAATTCCCTGCACGATCACTACTTCATCTTTTATTTCTACATTTGAGTTTGCGTCTTTTTTTGGCATGTTTATTGTGGTTATGGGACGAGATTGCAAAACAAAGAACTCATCTCCTACAATACTCCATTCCATGTCTTGTGGAATACCGTAGTGTTCCTCTGCAACATAGCCATATGTTGCAAGTCGTGATACTGCATCGTCTGATAAGACCTCTTCTTCCTGGCGCTCAGGGCTGACATCAAGAGTTTTTGTTCCATTTACTCCATCATTTACAATTTCGATAAGCTTTTTGGCGATTCTTTTTCCGACAACTGTTTCTGAAGCTTTATTCCAAACATAATTGTCAGGAGAGACAGATCCAGAAACAACTGCTTCTCCAAGACCCCAAGATCCTTCAATAATAGTTAATGCCTCTCCGGTAACAGGGTGTGAGGTAAACATAACACCTGCTTTCTCAGAGGGAACCAATTGTTGCACAACAACAGCGATATTAATAGAGCGATTGTCAAAACCTTGTTTTGCGCGGTAATAAATTGCACGTCCATTGTACAACGATGACCAGCATTCCTGAATCGCATGTAATACATTCTCTAGTCCAGATACATTAAGAAATGTCTCTTGTTGTCCGGCAAAACTTGCATCAGGGAGATCTTCTGCTGTTGCACTTGAACGAACTGCAACACAGATCCCTGCATCTGAAAATCGTTTGTATGCTATCGTTACTTCGTCACGTATTGACTGTGGCATAGCAGCAGCCATGACTTTCTTTTTTGTTTTCTCAGATACCTCCCGCAGAGCGGCACTGTCTTCTACATTTAACGCATCAATCTCATCAAAAATGCTATTTTCAAGGCCAGATTCAATAAGAAATTGGCGAAACGCCTGGCTTGTAACAACAAACGCAGGAGGGACCGGAAGACCAATTGATGCCATTTCACCAAGTGATGCCCCTTTTCCACCAACAGAAGCAATATCTTCTTTTCTAATCTCTTCAAGCCAAAGGATATCAGGAACTTTGGTCATGTCACGTACTTGTGCTTCACTGATTGATATCTATTTCGATGATATCAATGCCTCGCCAAACGCGGCCTCTCCAAGCACGGCTAGAACGCGCCTCTCGTGAAGCCATCCTTCCTTTGTCAGGATGACTTAGGAGAGATCAAACACCCGAATTAAGAGAGTAGCCAAGGGATAGCAAATACGAAAATATCCAGCCAGGAGACAGTAAATAGAAAATAAAAACCAAATGGCATCAAATAAACAAATAAAAAAGCATACTGAATGAAATAAAAAGATAAAAGTCAGATATTACCAAATAAACAAATGAACAACCATACGCCATCAAATACATACTTGAACAACCATGTGACGGGTATGGGAGCGTTGCTCGCATACCCCAAGTGGTTTTACTACATGTACCATCAAATAATACACCCGTGTACGTAACACTGACCCCACGAGGTGGCGAGCTCGGAACTGAGGGATATACACTCTATGATCAGAGTGGT
>JAITWW010000070.1 GCA_031285085.1 Candidatus Methanofilum arcanum | reverse complement strand
GGACCCGTACGTGCGGTGGTGTGGGAGGTCGGCCACTCAACTAATGGGTGGCCTCCTACCCGATTAGCGCGTCCTCGCCGTGCCTGGCGAGTTTGTGAAAAAATTGAGTAAAAGCACTTGGGGTATGCTTCCGTTGGTCGCATACCCGTCGAATGGTTGTTCATTTACGTATTTGCTGTCCCCTGGCTGGATATTTTCGTCTTTTATATCCCCTGGTTACTCTCAAGAGCGGATGGGTAATCCCTCTCAAGCCGTCCTGACGATAGGAAGGAGGGCTCACGGGAAACGCGCCCCCGCCGTGTTTGGCGAGGCGTTCTCGCCGTGCTTGGCGAGGTAAAAAAAAGAAAAAGGGTTTTTGAATCAAACAAACGCTACAGATACGCTTATTTTGCTGGCATAAGGAGGGTTCTCTCTCCTGCTGCCTCAAACTCGCGAAGTGCACCCTTTGCGAACATCTTGCGTGGTTCAGAGAAGTCAAAGGGTAGGGATGGATCTGCGAATGTAATCTTGATCAGTGGTGAGAGTGCAAATGCATCGCCACGTCCCCAGTGTGCGGAACCTGCGATTGCGGCGTACTCTCCCTGGTGACCGACATTCATTGCGTAGTTTGGATAGTTTGGTCCACGGAACTCTCCAATACATCCTTCGTCAGAACGGAATGAGAGTGAGTTCGTTGAACCACACTGGTCCTGAAGATCGTATCCGAAGAAACCAAGACGTGACCAGCCGTCCTTGTGAAGGAGCATGGAAAGGTACCAGGAGTTCAGACCAGCGTTTGAGTTTCCAGTAGCGATAGAGGCGGTAAGACCTGCTGCTGCTGCCAGGACACTTGCACGCTGTGAACCACCGAAGTGATCCTCTAACATGGTTGGGAACTGTTCGTACTGTTCCATTCCATTGAGTGTAACCTCAGTACCGATGTCATTGACAATATCCTGGGTTGGCTTGATCTTGTCCTTTGTGTTTGGATTCTGCCAGTCAACTTTGTACTTGTCTTTGATATAGTCCATACCATAGTAGGTAAACTCATCAAGAATGTTGTCAGTGTAGGCTGCAGTTGCATACTGCGTAAATCCGACACCACCAGACATGTAGGATCCAAGCCAGATCTGGTCAAAGAGCATTGCTCCTGCTGCAACCTGTTCAAGGGATGCACGGCATGGGTCGTTTGGATACTTGCGGTTTGCCTGAATCATATCAGAGAAGTCTCCGAAAATGATACCACCTGGCTCGTTTGGACCACGGGCACGTCGTGCTGGGAGATGGTTTGCCATCTGGATAACACCAGCGTGCTTTGCTGCGTAGGACAGATCTGCGACTGCTGCTTCTCCAGCGCACATGCGGTATGCAGTAATGAAAGACATACCGATCTGCATTGCAGACCATCGGCTGGTTGTTCCACCATCACAAGTACGGGATACGATAGTTGGGATGTGAATTGCTTGCCAGAGGGCTTTACCGACTTCTGCCTGTAAGGCTTCTGCCTGTTTTGCTGGGAAGAGCTTGTTAATGTCGAGAACAAACTGTTTCTCAATGCTGTCTGCAAGTTCAGAGTCTCCAGTAAAGACCTTGACATAACAGTCATCAACAACACTTGGGTGAGTCTCAACCATGTGTTCCTGAACAACTGCTGCACCTGGCATTGCGTGGTTTACAATGTGGAGGTACTCACTGATAGTTTCTGGAGTAATCTCCTTGCCGAGACGCTTCTGGAGTGTGTTGTGTGCGAGATCCATACCAACAATAACAGTTCGGCGGATATCATCCCACATCTGCTGCATTGCTGGGTTGTTCACAAAGTGCAGATCGTCACCCTCTACAAAAGTTCCGGTTCCAGAAATTTCGTAGGTCATGAGCTGACGCTGACCCATTGGCAGACCACCAAGGTGGCAGCGGTATGGATCGTACATTGAGACGCCACGTTTTGCTTCGATTTTCTTTCCAGCAGCAATGAATTCTTTCTTTCGTGCACTCTGGTTAAGATTGTCGAAATTATAGTACCCAGTCTTTGTTCCAGCAATGTCACCTGCAAATTTCTCCTTCAGTGACTTGAGGAAAAGTTTTTGTGCTCGCTCGATTTTTGCCATAATTTATATCCTCCTTATTCGACTGGCATAAAGCCGTATTTTGTCCTGAGTGAATGAATGCGCTGAACGTACTCAATGTACTCTGCGTCATCACGGAATGGGGTTCCAACAAGTGAGTGGAATATGGTGGTGTTCGCTTTCAGCCAAGCATCGTCCATCATCTTACCAACATCGACTTTCTTGTCGAGTGGCTCACCGATCTGGTTCTTGACGTATTTTACGGTTCCTCCATCGAGCACACAGCGCTGAAGCATATCAAACATCATACCATCTTCTGCAAGACGCAGGGAGTGACCGTGCACTGTTGCACCACGAAGACTGGTACGTGCTGGGTCAAACAGATTGGTATTAATAAGATCCTCTGAGATCTTCTCAAGATCACGCTCGCGGCATTCAACAATCTGACGGCCGGAAAGTGTACCTGGGTCGATACCGCGGTATCTGTAACACTCTACATATGTTCGCTGATATGGATGACAGGGTGCATTTTGCATAGAGTCAACAAGCTGAATGTATCGAACACGATCTCCAGCTGCTGCTCCACCTGTTGGTGCAACAATCTTTCTGATTGGACAGTCTGGTTCTCCCTGTTCTGCAAGTGGGGGATGTGCTGTTGGGTATGCAGAACCTGGAGCACGGTGTCCAAGCAGTAACACAATATCAGAGTCGTTCACATCACGCATTTTTTCAAATGCAAGTTTTGGGTTCATCTGTTTACGTCGGTTTTCTGAGACAACAGATGTTCCTGGGCCATACTGTGGTGTGTATGCCATTATTTCATCTCTCCTATTTAATTGGATTTAATAAGGTTCATAACCGCTGAAATGACTTCAGCAATCTTTTCTCGTGTTGGCGTTTGCCCACGTGTCACTCCACTGACAATTGCCATCACAGTTCCCTTTGTTTTTGTTTCATGAGCTTTTGGAAGAACATACGCCGTTTTAATGCCTTCTTTTGCTAAATCTTCAAAGTCAACTGGGGCCTGACAGACAACAACTGCTGGAATTTCACAATTTTTTAGAATTGAACGGACTTTCGCAATAACATGTGATCGGACATTTCCATGGTGAAGCACAGCAAGTTTATATCTGGTAATTTGGCTTATCTCTTTATCATTGAGGCCAAAATATGCACCAACAACATGTCCTGCTTGCTTTGAAGCATCATTTGGAAGTCCACTTCCTGCATTGAGCACGAGAGTACTAACATTGTATTCAATCCCCTGCGCACGAAGCGCCGAGGTAATATCACAGACTGGTTTTGTAATATGACGTCGTCCTGGCGACATCCCAACGATAATAACATCATGTGACCCACACTCAGAAATGGTGCCTCTTTGTGCAAGTGCACCGCCTTTTCCCATGCCTGCACTTTCACGGCAGTCAATAATCTGAGTTATGCGTCCAAGTGGCATGATTACTTATTTCCCTGAAGAATACTGGGACCCGTTTTATTTTTTGGATCAACAATGCCGTACAGCATTGCATCCGCGTTGGGTCCATATTTTGCATAGTCAGTCTGAGTAGGGGTCGAACGCATAAATCGTCCTTCTTTCATTGAGAAAGTGAGAGTAGTGAAAACACTTTCACATGCGGATCTGATCTCTGGAAGAATATCTTTATCCTCAAGCTCAAGCAGGATTGTCCCAACTTGTACTCGAAGGTCAATTTCTTCACCACCTACTATGATAGCTCCTCGTGCACTATGAGGATTTGGAACACCACGTGCAGGTCCATACGGAACTACCTGTGGAATATTTGGACCATTTAGAATGATTCTTCGAATTCCTGGAATTTCAGCGATCTTATTGAGAATTTGCTCTGTAGTTGAAGGATTCAAATATCGTTCGGTTTCTATTTTACACTGGGGATAGACTGCATCAGTCATTTAACACACGGATTTATGCACCTGCGATAATGTTCTGAATTGGCTTTGCAAACTCGTCGAACTGTCCAAAGGTATCTTGGTAGATCTTGGAAGTGCTCTCTGGTGAGAACATCTGCGTTCCTGCATCAAGTGCACAGGCTGCAGCAATACAGGGCATACCAAATCCTGCTGCGTGACGGGTAACAACGTGGTTTCCGTTGAAGGTACCTGGTCCACCGCCACCATAGATTGAGTGACTGAAGAATGAGAAACCAACAGCGACACCCATTACACGACCGTAGTCACAACCTGGGAGACCGGTCTCGTGCTCAAGTAAGTCGTTGAAGTAGAGCAGAGTTGAAGAAACTGCCTGTGCAAATCGTCCAGCACCACAGTTTACCATGGTTGCTGCAAGAGTACCAGCTGCTGCGTATGCATTCCAGAGCATTGGGTCTTTGGTGTCATAGAAGACATAGCCAGATGCTCCCTTCTTTCCGGGTGCAATTACCTTGTCTTCGAGTGCACGCTCAACAATTGACTGCACAACAGTTCCGACTGTTCCAGTCTGGCCGTTCTTCTTAACGATATCGTATACAAGGTTGTTTGCGTTCAATCCCTGGTATGCGTATCCAAGAAGCTGTGCTCTCTCAAAGGGACCATTTGCTGCTCCCATCTCGAACTCTCCTGCCTGTTCAAAGGTTGAGAGAAGAGCTGAAGCCTGCATTGCGTTCTTGTTCGTAATCATAACTGCGTGGTTCGCAGGAACATTACGGAGTGCGTATCCAAGACCCTCATTGTTCTGGGGAATTGAAAGAATAGATGCAACTGCACCGCCAGCCATGTCCATAGTCTGTGGGTAGGTACCCCAGATAGCGGCTTTTACGGTTGATGCATCGAACATGCCAATATTAAACTCGTCAATAATTGCTTGGGTAGCGCATGCTGCAACATTAGTTGTAGTAACATCATAGGTTGCTGCAGCGGTCATTCGTGCGGTTGGAATTCTGCAAAGAAGGAGTTTTCCGCCACCAAGTGACTGGATATCAGTGTCATCACCATCGACAACCTGAAGCATTTTAAACATACGGTCTTTGATGGAACCTGCCTGCTTGACAATATCAAGATCAAGTTCACGTCCAAAGATACGCTGGTGTTTTCCAATCTTTCCAGTCTTAAGTGCTGCTTCTACGCCACCAAGATTGACTGCTGCCGTTTTCTTGGTGAGGTTGATGAGTTTTTGCGTGCCCGGATTGACGAGTGGGCTGATTTTTTCAAGGGTTACACCGCTCTTTTGCAGCTTACCTTGATCGTCATAAAGATCAATTGTATCGGAATATTTTGCCATAAAATTCCTCCGGTTTTTAAACGAAATTTGTACGATTTTGTCACTGGTATACTGATGACTATGTCATCGAACTTTCTGAAAATACTGTACGGGTCCCCCATAACGGGACTAATATAGCATCGATATATGAGATTATAACCTTTTTGATTTAAAAAGAAACGTTTTGCTGTACATATTAAAAAAATGATGATATATTAATATGAATGTTAGAGATTGTAACAATGTTTTGTTGGTTTTTTAATTTTCGTAACACTTGCTCAAAAAACAAATTTTAAACGCTTTTTTTCCTCGCGCTTGCAAACTTATATGTAAGGATTATACCTGTTGATTCACTTCGTGTTCAAATGGAGTTTTTTGGTACTCTTCAACATTGGTTTGAAGAAGCTCTGCCGCTTTTTGATCGCCAATCTTGAGATACAGATGCTGGAGGGCTAAGGTGGCTTGTTTCATAACCGGCATAAATGTACTGGTATTTTCATTTGAAAACTCTTTCCAAATCGAGAGAACCGCTTCATACTCACTGATTGCCTCATCATACAATGTACGTTCTACTGCAATCAAAGCCTTGCAGTAGCGGATATGTGTGAAAAGGAGTCTTTGATGAGAGGAGAATGGGTGGGTTTCCCACCGCTGAATGGTGCGAAAACAGGCGTCATGAGCATCCTCAACGCGTTCAAGCACAACAAGTTCTCGAACAAGAGAGACGATAAGGGAAAGAAGGTTGGCGAGGGCCTGTGTATCTTCTAATGCGATTCCAATCCAGATACGTTCGGCACGAAGCAGCAGCTCAACCGCTTGTGTGTGATTATTCTCACGGCTCAGGTCTTTTGCAACGTTTTCAAGGAGATGAGCAAGATATGTCCACTCCTTGGTGAACTCTTCACCAGGGCCTGGAGATTTTTGTTTTCTGTGAGAGTGATAAAATACAGGACCACGTCTCCTTGGTACGAAGGAGGGTTCTTTTTTAACCATACAGATTTTTCATTCTCCTTTTGGATAGATCCGATCAATGATCAAGTACAATGCCATAATCAACCCACACGTAACAAAAATCCTCATAAATGGGGGTTTTGTTTGAAGCCCCAAAGCATTTCCTATGATGAAAGAGGGAAACACAGAGAGCATAAGGACATATGTGTCTCGCCTGTACCGTGCCATTATGAAAGCACCTGATACCCACATACTTGACAGCACCCGTCAACAAGCAGTACCTCTGAGAGAGATTCTAAACGAGATCTATCGCGCTTAATCACCATGGTTTCACACTCTGGGCAGTATGTATGTTCATACTTATGTCCTAATACGTTTCCAATATAAGGATATAATAGGCCATGTTCACGTGCAATCAAATATGCTCTTTCAAGGACTTGAACAGGTGTTGCTGAAATCTGCATTCGATACTGAGGATGGTACCTGGTAAAATGCACAGGGACATCTTTTGATAGAGCAGAAGCAATCCACTCACAAAGCTCTGCTATTTCCTTTGGATCGTCATTTTTTCCAGGGATCAAAAGGTTTACTATCTCCACATGAAGTCCAGCATCATAGGCCTGTTTGCATGATGAGAGAACCTGTTCAAATGTCCCTATTGGAGCGTGACATATCGTGCGATAAAACTCATCAGAGAACGCCTTTATATCAACACAGTAGGCATCGATTGCAGGGATGAGTTCAGCAAGTGCCTCATTGGTAATGGTTCCATTGGTTACCATCACCGTTCTCAGAGATTGCATGTGTGCAACTCTGCCAACATCACGTATATACTCAAACCAGATCGTTGGTTCTGTGTAGGTAAATGAGATACTTGAGCAGTTTGTTGCCCGAGCACGAAGCACAATCTCTTCAGGGGGTTCTTGAGTTATCCTATTATAGAGAGGGGAATGAAGATGGGGCTGTGAAATCTCCCAATTTTGGCAGTTGTCACAGCTAAGATTGCACCCCGCCGCAGCAATGGAGTATGTATATGTCTGTGGTTGAAAGTGGTAGAGTGGTTTTTTTTCGATTGGATCCACTGAGTGAGATATAACCATACCATAGTTGTCAGCATATAATATCCCATCTCTGTTTACCCGTCTTTGACATCGTCCACGTTTTCCAGAGCAGATGACACAGTGATTTACACAGATATTGCATTGAATGGATTTTTCTGCATCATCAAGAGGGGTTTGAAAGGAGGCATGGATATTACCAGTGCTATCTCTGCTGTCTCTATTATTATCCACGTCCAATAACACTCATTCCTGCACATCTGACCGAAGGAATGATCATACGAGGGAAGATTCGTGATTCCTTGGAGCATCCAACGAGCGCATGTAACATATCAAATACATTTCCTGAGAGCATGGCGGTTTTGATCGGACGCTGTAGAGCACCTCCTTCTGCAAAGAATGGAGATGAGAGTTCTACAGAGAAGTCTCCAGTCATAGGGTTTGCTGTATGAGCACCAACAACATCTCTTGCATAGATGCACTTCTCATCCATCACATCCATAGTTGGTCCTTCAAACACGACATTATGCAGACCAGATGAGAGTGAGTTTGCACCATATCTTACCGCATTTCCAGTAGTTTTTTCTCCAAACAGATATGCAGACTTGAGATCATAGTAGTATGAGACAAGTTTTCCTTTCTCAATAAGAGGCAGATGGGAGATAGATGTTCCCTCTCCATCCCATGGGCAGCGAAATATGGAGCGAGTGTCCATGCCATGATCATAAAGAGAGAGCTGCTCTGGTGCAACCATCTCATTCATTTTTCCAACAAACACAGAGCGGTTCATGTGTACACTTCGCCCTGATAATGCAGGAATGAGTGTAGCTTCTAAAAGTGAAGAGAAGGCTTCCGGCGCCAACACAATATCATATGATCCAGTTTTTACCTCCTCTCCATTCTGTCCATGCACACAGAACCATGCAGCAGTCTCTCCGACACGCTCTGGATCCAGAGCAGAGAGTTGATACTGGCTATCTGACTCATATCCTGTTGATTGATCAGCAATTGCTTCAAGCATGATCGAGGCAGTTGTTGATTTATTGGTATTATATAACCCATTTGTATTTGCAAGTACAGAGTAACGTGAGGAGAATGATGCACCCCCTCCCGTGATTACGGCACCAGGTTCACTCTCAGCACCTGATCGCATCCGGTCGATGAGATCACCAAGCAGTGCTGAGTCTGGAGTGAGTGAAGAGTCAAATGATAAATTACCTTCTTTTTCATGTGTCCCAGATGGAAGTCCACCCCATGGTTGTGTGTCTGAGAGATGTGCAGATGAGATGGCAGCACTCAGACATTTTTCCCAGAACATGGTAGAATCAGTAGAAGATACACCAATTTTTCCATCTTTGATTACACGAATGGAAACTGCAGAGCCACTTGAGTTGCTTCCAATGCTTATCTTATCACGTTTTAAATCCGCACTTAAGGACTCAGAGATGCCTAAATAAACCTCTGCTTCATCCACAAGGGGAGCGGCTTTTTTCAGAATGGCCTCTACTACCTCAGCTGCTGCATGGTAATCAAAATCAAATGATCCAGCCATTAGACATCACTCCCACCAACAATGGCATCAGAAAGAAGAATATGCGGAGATCCATCAGATACCGGAACACTTTGACCTGATTTGCCGCAAAATCCTGCAGAAAATGTAAGATCATCTCCAATATGGGTGATGGCATGCAGCGTTGTCAGAATCTCTCCAGACAAGGAGACATCACGCACCATCTGGCCAACTTCTCCATTTTCAATGAGATAGCCATACTCAGCATTAAACTGGAAGATGCCTCTTCCAGGATCTACCTGTCCTCCCCGTGAGCCAATTAATAGAATGCCATCTCGGCAGCTTTCGATGAGCTCATCATATGAGCACTCACCTGGTGCAATAAATGTATTACTCATGCGAACGATAGGGACATCTCCTGGCATACCACGGCTGTGTCCTGCGATGCCATAGCCAATATCCGCTGCAAGGGTCTCTTTTGAGTGAAGATATGCATGCATGACTCCATGTGAGATAATCTCAGTGCACTCTGTTTTTGTTCCTTCATCATCAACAGGGCAAAAACCGAACTGTTCAAGGGTTGGATCATCAATAACGGTGAGTTCTTTTGGCCCGATTTTCTTACCAATATAATTTTCTAGGACCGAACTTCCTTCTTTTACGAGGTCGCCTTCAGCAGCATGCCCAACCGCTTCATGAGCAAACACACCAGCAAGTTCAGGATCGAGAATTGCTTTCATTTTTCCACCTTTCGCTGGTTTTGCATCAAGGAGTTTTACTGCTCTATCTGCTGCTTCTGCTGCAAGGTGATGTTTTGTTCGCAGTTGAATGCCAGATATCGTATGTTCACGGTTATATCCCATCTGAGAGAGAGAACCACGCCTTGAGACTGCCATGACTGAAAATCCAGAGCGTACGAGTTCATATTCATACTCATCACCATGAGAGGAAGCAAATGAGATCTGTTCTGTCTTTTCAATGTACCCAAGGCGAGTGCTGACGATCTCATCTTTTTTGGCATGTTTTTCGATATCCAAAAGAGTTTCAGCTTTTTCTTCAAGAGAGGAAGCACGTGGATCCTCTTTCATCGCAGGAATAGCACGCATCCCAGATGCTGTCTCGGAGATCTCAATGCGTTCATTTGTCAGTTTTGCAGCATGAAGCGCTTTTTGAATGAGTTCTAAGGGGAGTTTCTCACGAGTTGCTATATCTCCTACCATCTCTCCATCAAGAGAGAGAACACCCCAACCAAACTCTCCAAGCACTCGTATAAGTGCAGTGTCATAAAATACACTTCCTGCAAGTTCTATTCTGGTATTATCAATGTCTATGTGTGTGGCTTCTCCACGTACACGTCGAACATCATAGTATCGGTACGCTGTATTATCCATGCTTTCTCCTAGGAAGTCTTCAAAATTCAGTCATTATGATATATTGTGTATGCACAAATTATTTAAAAATAGATTTTTTATTTATTTTTATACATAGTTCATGAGTACTTCGAAGGTTTTGGATCGAGAACAGGAGCAGCAGTTTGAATAAATGCTTGCCCTGACTTCGCAATCTCCTTTATCTTTCGAATGAACTTTGCTTCATCTTCAGTGTTATCTGGTACGAGTGCTATTTTCAGTACCTCTTCAAGGCGTTCAACAGGTATGATCGTAACCATGCTTGCGTATTCCTCTTCGATAAGCACATCTTCGAGGTTTGCTTTTGGTATAATAACGGTCTTAATTCCTGCTTTTGCAGCAGCCTCGATCTTATATGTTACTCCACCAATGGGGAGGACATCTCCACGCACAGAGAGTGATCCAGTCATTGCAACATCTTGACGGACAGGAATGCCTTCTAATGCACTGATTGCTGCATTTGCAACGGTTATCGATGCTGAATCTCCCTCTACTCCTTGATAGGTTCCAATAAACTGGATATGAATATCGATCTCTCTGATATCTTTTCCCGTAAATTTTTTCAAGATGGCAGAGACGTTTTTGATAGATTCCTGAGCGATCTCTTTCAGTAAACCAGTTGCAATGATCTCCCCTCCAGAACGTTGTGCAGGTGAGATTGTTGCCATGATCGGAAGCACAGAACCAGCATCGCTGCCCATAACTGCAAGTCCGTTTACTCTTCCAATTTGCGTTCCTTCAACAACTGCAAGCTCATACTCTCTGCTTCTTTTAATATATTGGTCAGATATTTGGTCTTCAATGGAACGTGCAGTCTTCTTTGCCAGGATAACATGCTCACGAGTTGTGTACGAGGCATTATCCTTTCTGGCAAGATCTCCTGCAACTCGGATGAGGCCTCCCATGTCACGAAGTTTCAATGTAATGTGTCCTTTGCGGTTTGAACGTCTCCTGGCTTCATGAAGTACTTCTTCGATTGCACCTTGGTCGAAGTGGGGGATCATGCCATCATTTGTTATTTCCTGAGCGATAAAGGTGATAAACCGTTCTCTGTTTTCAGGGGTGTCTGGCATGGTCTCCTCCATGTAGATCTCATATCCATTTCCACGAATACGTGAGCGAAGAGCGGGATGCATACCTTCGATAGCATCAAGGTTTCCAGCAGCTACCATAACGAAGTCACATGGCACAGGTTCTGTTTTCACCATTGCACCAGAGGAGCGCTCACTTTGGCCAGTGATTGGGAACTCTCCTTCTTGCATAGCGGTCAGAAGGCTTTGCTGAGAGACAAGTCCAATTGTGTTGATTTCATCAATGAAAAGTACCCCTTTGTGAGCTCGGTGAATGCCACCTGCTTCGACACGATCATGTGCAGGGGTTTCAAGTCCTCCTGACTGGAAGGGATCGTGACGAACGTCTCCAAGAAGTGCACCAGCATGTGATCCTGTTGCATCAACATATGGGGAGTTGATCGTCTTGATGTTTGAGACAAGCAGCTTTGGAACCATCATTTCATCTTTTGGACCAGCATACCGAAGAGCCATATAGACAAATGCAGCAGCGATGATACCCATGAGCCAGTTGTAGGTTATGAATGCATATCCTAAAATTGCAAGGATAAGGATGAGGACGAGGGTATTTCGAAGCTGAGTTTTTTTGTGTGCTTCCATTTTGTGGCCATCAACAATTTCTTTTCCTCTTCCAACATCAACCGTTCTAATAAGTGGCTCATTTCCATCTTCACCATTTGGATACACCAAAATATCCTGTAGTTCTTCTTGTGGAAGAAGTTCTGCCATGGCTTTTGCAAGCATAGATTTACCAGTGCCTGGTGTTCCAATCATCATGACATGACGGCGTTGAATCGCAGCCTTTTCGATGACTTCTACTGCATGTTCCTGGCCGATAACCTGATCAATTAACCTTTTTGGAATTTTTATTGCTTTTGTTCCACTTGTATCAGAGCTATCTTGATCAGGTGAAGCTGCGCTGATGGTGGGGTGGGGTTGATCTGGATCTTGCTCATGGCTACTATCAGAGTCATGGAGACTTTCAAAGATATCAGATAATGATACATCATCTGAATCTACTTCATCTGATTCAGATACCGTATAGGTACTAGGAGAAGGTGATAAGCCGTCAGCGCTATTTTTATTCAGGGTGTTATCCTCCATCTCACCCTCTGGCGGTGCTTTTTCTCCAGCATGTACATTTTGTTGTACTGCTTTCTGATGTGCTTCTTCTTCGAGGGACTTAACACGCTCGACCTCTTCCTCCAACGAGGTCTTAAGATTGTTAATTCTCTCTCGTAATTTTGATTTTTGCATGACAGTTATTTCTCCAATATGAAACCTTGCTGTTATTATTTATTTAGCACTTGCATAAGTAGTTTCACACCTCGCCAGGCACGGCGAGGACGCGCCTCCCTTGAAGCCATCCTCCTTCGTCAGATGGCTTGAGAGGGATCAAACATCCGCTATTAGAATAACCAGGGGATAGGTGTGTTAGACAAATAACCCGGGGACAGCAAATACGCAAAGCAACAACCATGCGACATCAAATACGCAAATAAACAACCATTCGACGGGTATGCGACCAACGGAAGCAGACCCCAAGTGCTTTTACTAGATTTTTTCGCAAAAAATCTGTTTGCTACATTTTTACTAAAAGTTTCTCAACACATTTTTCCCCGACAAATACAATAGCCCAGCAACGGATCTTTTTTCCTGCAAATTCTTTGGCTGCTCCATACTCTTTCAATTGTTTCGTTGCCTGAGAGAGGGCCTTGTTGATAATGTTCTTGCCTGCTGGTGAGGTCGGATCAGGTACATCGCCCTTTTTGATATATTTTAACTCAAACAGCAGAGTATCAAGTTCTGGCATATGAGTTTGTGGAAAGAAAATGAGATCTATGTACTTTCTTTCAACTTCATACTCTGATTTTGCAAAATAAAAATCACTTATTTCCCTAAATCCCCAAAAACTTTATAAGTGTATAATCTTAATGGATAGACTACATTGGAATAAAATAATATACCTCCAATTTTTCTTGACTTTTTTTCTAGATCACCAATAAATACTTATAATTTTAGTGATTATTATATGTGTATACGAGGAAATCTTGGATGCATATTGTCGAAGGTGTCAATAAAAAAT
>JAITWW010000044.1 GCA_031285085.1 Candidatus Methanofilum arcanum | reverse complement strand
ACGTATCATGGATGTCATGGAAGATCGTGATCTTACGGAACAGATGACAACAAGTGCAACACGGGATGCCTTTGGAGATTCCATTGATATTACAGAGGCAGAGCTCATTGATGTAACATAAGTTGTAAGACGAAATCAATATCCTTTTTTCCTATCAACTATACTATATGCTACTAACATTTCTTGGGCATTCGTGTGTAGTGTTACGTGGGACAAAAACCATCGTTATTGATCCATTTGTTCCAAATGGCTTTCCAAAAGATATAAAGCCTCATGCAGTTGCATTGACTCATGCACATGGAGATCACTTCGGAGCAGTCATAGATCTTCAGGCACACACCATATGTATGAATGAACTTGCTCATTATCTTCGCGAGCAGGGACTTTCTACAGATCCAATGAATATCGGGGGGACAATTGTTCATGAAGGTGTCACCTACACCATGACATGGGCTGCACACTCATCCTGGATGGATGTAGAAAAAAATGGAACATATGCAGGAGGAAGATATGCAGGTTCCTCAGCAGGTTTTGTAATCACGATGGATGGAGTGACAATATATCATGCAGGAGATACTGGTCTTTTCTCAGATATGCACCTTATTGGAAAACTCTACCGTCCAGATATTGCTCTCCTTCCCATTGGAGGAAGATATACCATGGGACCACGAGAAGCTATGATGGCAGCAGAGTTTGTTGGAGCAAAGAAAGTTGTCCCCATTCATTACAATACATTCCAAAGTGTGCAGCTGAGCGAAGAAGAGATTCAGTCATTTAAAACAACAATAGAGAGAACAACAGATCTATCTGTGATCCTATTGAAACCTGGTGAATCAACAGAACTCTAATTTCATGCCAGCAGACCAAAAAATTCATTATCTCTCTCCAGATGGAGGAATCGAACCTCTCATCTCCCGTCTCTTTTCCGATCTTGCAGCCGATCCCCTTCACACATACCTCATTGCACCAACAAAGACGTTGGCAAACTCCATACAAGAACGTTTAGATCAAGAATCTCTTCCATATGTCCCAGATCAGATCACAACAATGAATGGATTTTGCAAATATCATACACGCCATGACATGACTGGCGTATATGTGCTTTCAAGTGACGAGGCAATGGCAATCTTAGGCGTGCTCTTTGATGCACATAAAGCTTCATTTCCACTCCTTGGGGCATATCATAGATCCACACACATACGACAACTATTCCGATTTTTTGGAGAATTAACAAAACATGCCACTCCATTTCCAGAATGTTTCCATGGCAGCGAATCTGAAAAAATCAAAGAACTTGCTCAGTTATATGAAATATACAATGAGCATTTGCGAAAACACTACTATGTTGATGAGTACGGGATACTTGATCACACACGAAAAAGAATCATACAGACTCAAGGGCAGATAAAAACTATCTATTTTTTTGCACTTTTTGACCTCTCTCCAGTAGAGCAGGATCTCATCTGGGCAATCTGTGAACATGCAGAGAAGGTAGATTATACCATTCCATCTGGTCTTGATACTGCTATTTTCAACCCTGACACTCACTCATCTTTTCTCTTCACCCCAAATATTATATCTGATCCAGAAAAAGGAGAAAATTATGGATTTACAGGCCTTTTTGGCCCCATAGATATGAGAAAGGAGATACCAAAGCTGATCAAGACTCCCATATACTCTACAATCTGTGCAAAAGGGGATAAAGGGGATAAAGAAGGAAGGAGAGAAGAAGAAGAGAAAGAGTATGTCATAGATTGTGCAACAAAAACAGAGGAGATCAGATATATTGCAAAGGAGATCACAAGATTATGTGCACATGAAGTTATGTACACGGAGATTACAATTGCCTTTCCAGATCCTCGTGAAATACTTCCATTTTTAGAGATGGTGTTTGAAGAATACCATATTCCCTTTCATACAAGTCAAACCCTTCCATTCTCCTCTCACCCATTTTCTCAGTTTTGCATCGACATCCTCACTCTGATAGAGCAAGACCTCTCCTATCAAACTCTGTTCCCAATAGTTATGAGTCCGTATTTTACCAGGCAAAAACTATCTGGAAAATGGCTTGATCTCCTCATGCGATGGAATCATCTTGAACAGATCACTGATGATGATACCAAATTTCTTCGCGAAAAAATAGAAAATGGAGAGGATTTTCTTTCACTACACAAAGAAAAATTATTGAATACTCTTGATGCTTATGTGAAACTGAAAAACACCGTTCACGCATTGAAGGGGAAAAAAACAGCATTGGAACATGCAGAAGCAGTCATCACGTTTATCCAATCAATCATAGATATAGAACACATCTATGACGAAAATGCGCGAATAAAAGAGATATATGGACAGTTTTGCACATATCTGCGTAATAGTATTTTCATCATCTCCGCATATGAGCCAAACATCACCCTTGAGCAGTACTGCAGTTATACACGACAGTATATCGATCAGGCACCACTCCCAGGCACCACTCAAAAGGGTATTACCGTTCTTGGATTTCGTGAACTGGCATATGAAACATGTCCATACCTCTTTCTTGCTGGACTCAATGAAGGAGCAATTCCTCACCCAACAACAAGACATCCATTTACCACAAACAAAGAGACAAAAGAGATTGGCATTCTAAAGCAAGAGGATATCATGAGGGTAGAGCAGTACTATTTTATCTCTGCTTTGTGTGCTGGAAAAAAAGCAATCTATCTTAGTGCCTTAAATGATGAAAGTAAAAATTGGATCGAGTCTCCATTTTTTGATCAGGTGGTGTTCAATTGTCACCCCATGAGATGGCAGTCAGATGATCAAGAAGATGACCCATGTCCATATGACACAACTACATCAGAAGGGCTAGATCTTGCATTGCGAATCGAGATTGAGCAACAATATAGAGTGGGGCTGCTACGATCAAAATATGATGGCATCATTTCACAAAGTCCATATATTGAGCAATATCTTGCAGATCGGTTTGGATCAGATGCACACTGGTCGATAAGTAGGCTTGAAACCTATGCCCATTGCCCATTTCGTTTCTGGATTGAGCATGTGTTACATATAGAGCCACTTGAAGATGTAACTCAAAAACATACATCTGCAGAGTATGGCATTCTTGTGCATCAGATACTGTGTGAGTTCTATGAAATTCTGCAACAAAAAGGGCTTTTGCGACTTACATCAGAGCATACAGAAGAGATCCTATCCACACTTGATGAAATCACAACAAAGTACCTATTGGAGCAAAAACAGTGGCTTTCTGAGAGGAAAGCGCAGATAGGAACCCTCATTGGCACTCGATATACCGGAATAGGATCCCTGAGGCGCTTTATCCATTCAGAGATTGCATACCAAGATACTTCCAAGCTGCACATGCCAACTCACTTTGAGTTTGCATTTGGAGGCCTAGAAACTGATGAAACAGATATCATGATGAATATCAGTGTTGATCTCGCTCCAGATGGAGAAGATCAGATGTTGCTTCATGGCATTATTGATCGTATTGACTATATTGGGGATCAGTACTTCGGAATTATTGATTATAAAACAGGAGCAGTTCCAGAGCTGGATGATATCTTGTCTGGTCTCTCTCTTCAGCTCCCTCTCTATATGCATGCATATCAGATGCTCTCTGGAAAAATGGGCATCTATGGAAGCTACATTCGGTTTAAAGGAAATGATGTCAAAGGAACAACGCCACTTTATCACCCAGAAGCATTGTCATATATTCCCTATCTATCACCTCGGCAAAAAAAAATAACATGCGATGAACTCATGCAAATCGCAATGACACAAGCAAGACAGCATATCTCTGATATGAGATGTGGATACTTTCCCATAACCGCTCGTGAAGAGTGCCCAGACACCTGGTGTCCATATCGCAGCATTTGTCGATATGACAAAGAACGGGGCTCAGAATCGAAAATATATACTCTGGTTTGAAAGACGAGTGTTGGAAAAAGAGAGCATAGATGGAGCGAAATGACGAATATCAAAGAGAAATTGTCCGAAACCAACTAAACAAGAGTATGGTTGTGACAGCAGGTGCAGGGAGTGGAAAGACAAGAGAGCTTGTATCACGATATCTCAACCTCATTCAAAACAGTCAAAATCCATCTGAGATGCCTCATCAGATTCTCGCCCTCACGTTTACAAATAAAGCTGCGGCAGAGATGAAAAAACGCATCAGAAGGGAGTATCCTAACGAACAGGAGTTAGAAAATGGAGATAGAAGCTCTGATGCAAAAATAGAACTTGCATTTGCACCTGTTCTGACGTTTCATGCATTTTGCACGATGATTTTACGTGAGTTTGCAATTGAAGCAAAAGTGGATCCTGAGTTTTCCATCCTTGACGAGAGCGAAAAGAGAAAACTGGAAGAGAAAGCATTTTCAGATCTCACTTTACACCCTCACGATGAAGAAGAAACTGCCCTTTTTCATCTCCTTGTTATCTATGGAAAGTGGCAGCTACAAGAGATGTTATATCAACTTGCAGAGCATCGTGAGTGGTTTCATCACGTTTCTAGCTGGATAAAGCAGGACAAAGAGAGCATGCTCGCGCAGTGGGAAAGCACCTTGTGTCCCATACGGGAACATGCGATAGATTCCTTTTTTGCTGATGAAACAGCAATGCATGCACTCCATATCATAAGAGAAGCGGGACGTGGATTAGATCCTAGTGATAAAGCAGTTCAACATTTTGAACTCATTCGTCCTGCCACTGAGCAGATTACACAAGACACTCCTCATGAGAGATTCGCACACGCCATTGATACTATTGTATCACAGAGTCTTGGAAACAAGGGAGCAAAAAAGATATGGGGTGAGGAAGAGCTGTTTGAGGCAAAATCTGCATATAAAACCCTTCAAACGAGGTTGAAAGAGTTGCAAACATATATGGAGCTCGTAATCGATCCTGGTGCTGCATATATTGATGTAACATTTGATATCATCGCAGATCTTTGTACGGTTGCAAAAGGGTACTTTTTTCGCCTTAACCGGGAGAAAAAGAAAACAGGCTCCCTGGACTTTATGGATCTGATTTCACATACAAAGCATTTTTTGGATAAAAATCCACATATTGTTGCGAAAGAGATTCGCAAGAGATACCGCTATATTTTTATCGATGAGTTCCAAGACACCGATCCTGCTCAGTTTGAGATTATCTCATCCATTATTGGAACTCTTGATGAGAGTTGTAAAGGGCTCTTTATTGTAGGGGATCCAAACCAATCGATCTATCTGTTTCGAAACGCTGATGTTACACAGTTTAAATGGGTGAAAGAGGTTATTGCAGAGAGTTGCAAAGGAGAGCTTTTGCACTTCTCAACCTGTTTTCGAAGTACTCCAGAGGTCATTGGATGTGTAAACTATGTGTTTTCCCGTATTTTTTCAGCAGATAAGAAGCCTTGGGAGTTTTTGCACACTCCAACTCGTGTCTCAGATACACGACGTGCACAGAGAGGTTCTGTTCAGATACTGCTTGCAGGAGAGGTAGAGAGCAGTGACAATGTGAAAGTGGCAAAGAAACAGGAAGCAAAGCTGATTGTACACACAATCAAAAGCCATCTCAAAACAACAGGTTGTAAACCAGGGGATATTGCAATTCTCATTGAGAGACGTACTCACCTTGAAACCTACTTATCTGCACTTGAAGAGGCTGGTCTTCCTTTTGTTGTTGGAAAAGGGATGGGGTTTTACATGCGTCAAGAGGTTTTGGATCTCTATTCTGTTCTCTCCTTTATCTGTACTCCACATGATGACTGTGCACTGCTTGGCGTGCTTCGTTCTCCCTATATCTGTCTTTCAGATCAATGTATCTCCATTCTTGCCTTGAGATGTAAAGGGGTTTGTTTATGGGATAAGATGCGTTCGGTAGCAGATCCAAGGAAAAAAGATAAGATGGAGCCCCTTTTCGGAGAGGAGTATCAGCGACTTGTGTTCGCACAAGGACAGCTTGCAGAATGGATACTCATTGGATGGACACGACCTCTACAGATAGCGATAGATTCTGTGCTTCGAAGTTCACAGATCTGTAAACTTTATAGAGCTCTTGCTGATGGGGAGCAACGAATTGCAAATCTCAGAAAACTCATAGACATTATCCTAGAGCGAAGTACAGAAGCAGGGTATGGGATTGTTCATGCGGTAGAAAATATAAAAGGATCAATACAGGCAGAGGAGCTTGAGGGAGAGGCAGAGCAAACGCGGCATGATGCAATCTCGGTGATGACCGTCCATGCTGCAAAGGGTCTTGAGTTTCCTGTTGTTATTTTGGCTGGTTTATCTGATCGAAAGGCAAGAGATCATTTTCCGATCTTTATTGGAACAAAACCAGAGGAGTTTGGCATAAAAGTTCCAGATCCTGATGCAGATTATGAGATAAGGGAAACACCAGTGTATACCGCACTTCATCTTTTGCATAAGGAAAAGGAGCTTGCAGAAAGAAAACGATTATTATATGTTGGAATGACACGAGCTCGGGATCATTTAATCCTCAGCGGAATTCGTCCAAAAACGAAATATTCTTCTATTGCTGAAGGAAAGACGAAGATGGACTTTTTATGCACGGTTTTTGATATCGATCCGCAAGTTCTATCGCCACCACCTGTTCAGTTTGATGTTGATGAAGCCCATATTGTCATTCCGATAAGAACTGATCTGGATGAAGGAGAAGATGCAGCATATAGCAAGGAGAAAATAAAATCAACTCTTCGAGACATTCGAGACCCACTCCCTGAGATCAGGCAGATCTCAGTTTCTGCAAAAAAACATGCGTATACAACTCAAGTGGAGCAGATCCAGATAAATCTCCTCGTACAGAGAGAGGATCATGCAGTAGATGAAAGGAGAGTAGTGTCTATCCCTGGAAGTGATCATCTGCAACCAGATCAGATAGGTACACTCATGCATGAGATCTTCTCAGGGGTGCCAGCACGAATTGTGTTACAAAGATATGGCATTTTTAGTAAAAAGGCTATCCACACCTGTCAGGGGTATTATGAGAGATTTTTGAGTCTTCCGATACTGAAGACCACATATGAAGAGTACATGGAACTCCCTTGCTGTCTCTTTTTGCGTGGGTTTGGATCACAATCAGATCTCAGGCTGGATGGGGTGATTGATAGATTGTGTAAGACAGATCATGGGTGGGTACTCATTGATTATAAAACAAGAGGTGTCGAACCATCAGAGTTTCAACTGGTTCTGGAAGCATACCGCCGTGCAGCAGAGAGACTCGTGCAAGAATCGGTGATGACATATCTTTATGAGATTCCAACTCACACACTCTTTTCTGTTAAAAGGATGGAAGATAATGAGTTTTTATCCAGTACTACGGCGAAGTTGAGATAATTCCTCAGCGAGCATAGGGATGAAGGTACCAGCATCACTCACAACACCTGTTGCCTGCATGGTGCCTCGGTCCATGAGTTTTGTGACAGTTGAAGGGTTAATGTCAACACAGATGGTTCGAACCCGAGCAGGAAGACAGTTTCCAACGGCGACAGAGTGAAGCATGGTTGCAACCATGAGCACCATGTCAATACCTGGAACATATGCTCTCATGGCATCTTGTGCAGCTACTGAGTCGGTGATGACGTCTGGGAGTGGTCCATCATCGCGAATAGATCCTGCAAGGACATATGGTACATTGTGTTTAACACATTCGTACATAATGCCTGAGGTGAGAATTCCCTTTTCAACCGCTTCGCGTATAGATCCAGCACGAATTATCTCACTGATGGCATAGAGATGATGCTTATGTCCAGCACTAATGAGCTGTCCGGTTTTCAGATCCATACCAAGTGAGGTGCCAAAGAGACTGTATTCAATATCATGTGTTGCAAGGGCATTTCCTGCAAAGAGGAGATTGATATGGCCATCTCGTATCATTCCAGCGAGGTCATCAGAAGCACCGGTGTGTATGATGGCAGGTCCTCCAACAAGGGCGATCTTTCCACCACGCCTCTGTACTTCGCACATCTCTTCTGCAATCTTTCTGATCGTGGTGCGCGTTGGACGCTCAGATGAGACCTGCCCTCCCATGAATTCAAAAATGCCACTTTCACGAGCACGTTCAGGGGGCCTGACCTGAACACCTTGTTCACCAATAACAACAAGATCACCTGCTTTCAGGTGGGAGATGGGGAGGCATTGAATTGTTTTTGTTTCAGGACGCACCATGATGAGGCAGTCCATCTCGATGTTTGGAACCTCATGCCACTCTCCCCTGACTCGAACTTCTGTTGAGTAGTTGGTAGTTGAGTAAAATCCATGAGGAACAACCTTATCAGCGCTGGCAGGTTTTAAGATCGCATCATCAATATCTACCAGACGAGCTCCACGCCTATGGAGTTGGCTTGTGATACGTTCCAGTTTTTCAGCGTCATCTGTGAGCACTTTTATTTTCGCATAGCTTGTGTCGGTTTTGAGTTTTCCAATATCAAAGGTCAGGATCTCAAAATCGCCACCCATGTCAAGAATGGTATCAAGGACATGCTCCATGATGCCAGAATCAACAATGTGCCCATCAAGCTCAACATCATGAGAGTATATCATATATAGAGTCGTTACCTCTGAACCCATAATAACGTGATGTTCAAAAAAAGAGATATTGTTGGAATGTTTGTGTCAATAGAGAGAAAAAAAGGGGATAAAAAGAGTGAGGTGAAAAATATTTAAAAATTGCTCTCATTTTTGCAAAATATCTATGATTCTGGCACAGTATCGTCATCATCAAAGATAAAGATATCATAAATAGTTGCATCAAGTGCCCGCGCAATGTCATGTGCAAGCTGCAGCGATGGATTGTACTTTCCAGCCTCAAGCACATTGAGTGTCTCTCGCCTAACACCTACCATTGCTGCAAGTTCTGCCTGGGTGAGATTTTTCATGGCTCTATAGACTTTGATACGAGTTTTAAACGCCATTTTTCATCTCTGCTTCAGGGATCAATATCTCCTCTGTGGAAGAAGTAGGATTGAAAAATAAGTGCACTGACTGGCATGATGATGATAATGAGCCACAGGAAAACGTCCATACTTGGAACTGGAAGACCAAGGATAGATGCAAACAAGGCAAAGGCAACGAATAAGTATGTTATATACCAGGAATATGTAATGCCCCAGGATCCAATTTTTTTCGTGCGTTCGTCTTGAATATCTGAATCAGGGCCCTTACGTAATTTTATTCCACCAATGAGGGAAAGAACAATGCCACCGGTGATAAGCCCACTCACGCCTGCCTCATAGATTTCTGCATATCCCCCACTATCTCCTTGGAAATAAAACAAGATCGCAACTAAAATTGCAACACCAATCATTCCAATACCCATGACAACATATCCTTTCATGAGCTGGCGTCTGGTTATAGAGAATAGGGATGCTAGCAAGACTGCTGCTGCAACGATAAGAAAGACAAGGATTGGTTGAAAGGGAAGTTCTCCTGCAGGAACTAGTAATATGCTCAGTATTATCAGAGCCAATGGTATGAGAATTATAAGAATGCGAAGACGGTTAGGATTCATGATAAAGCCTCTTAGGAATGTGATATAATTCACACACTAAGTTAGAATTAGATCACATTTGTGATAAAGCTAATGCTGGATGCTTCTGTGCATACTGCTCAAGAAATATGTTCCAGTCTCGATGTACCGCGTTTTGTTTGGAATATATCGCGTAGATATCTGGTGTCATAAGGAGGGGTGAGATGAGTGAGATGCCATGTGCATCTGACACAGCAGAATCGCGACGAGAGCGTATGATCATCTTGTCAACAGCTTCTTCTGTAGTCTTTGCTAGCGAAGAGAGATAGGGGATAGTTGTGGAGATTGAATTCGTAAATGAGAGGATATCAAGGGTTACTGGCACAAGTTCCATGGTGTCTGTGAGTCCAAAGTGTGCTGTATCTAAAAGAGCAGCCTCAATATGTTGCACTCCCTCTGGAGTCTTGAGAAGAGTCAAAAGCGCACGGGCAAGTTCTCCAAGGCTATGAGAAGCAGATGCTGTTTCATCAAGGAAAAGAATAGAAAGGGTCTTTCCAGGCTCTTTTTGATCCATATAAGCCTGCAAAAGGGAAAAAGCAGCATCGGGAAGCTGTATCTCGTCTATTGTGGTCAGATCGCTGAGCCATGTATAATAGTCCCACCCCATGCCAGGCTCTGTCTCTTGACTGGCGATCATCCAGCTTGCATAGCCATCAACCTCGGTAGCCATTTCAAGTGTAGCCATGAGGCATGCATCAAAACCAATGAGTTCTATGTTTGTGCCACTTTCTGCAAGAGCAATACCAAGTTCAGAGGTACTTAGCATATCATCTCCATGATTTTCATCAAGGAGCAGACCTTCATAGGCATCTCCATGCCCAATCAAGATCAGCCACAGACGATCATATGGGTAGATATCTCGCACATATCTCAAAAAAGTGGAGAGTGTTTTTGGATCCCCCATACTTACGGCCTCATTCTGGTATAAGGTCTTGGTATCATCCCCAAATATCCCATTTCTACTGTCATCAAGAAGCATTGAGCGGGTTACGTACCGGATCCCTTTCCACGCCTCTATTCCTCCATATGCAACAAGGATTGGAAGTTCATCATCTGATCCATCGAGTATCGCCTGAAGGTTGCCAGAGATGAACTTCCCTTTCTCTTCGAGGTATCCACCACTGGCATAGAAAAGGAGGACGGGAGGGTTATCATCAGCGAGAACAGGGAAGATAGTAATGATAAAGAGAATGAGGAAAAGGGAGAAGGGCCGCAGCATAGATCAGATTCTTTGTATGAGATATATTGAAGCTGATGGTTCTGCTTGGTAACTCTCTCACTATTTTCACACAGAAGACACAAACCACGAAAGCTATCAAATACGAAAATGAAAGGTTCTTTCCAGACTGAGTTGAAGTTTATTGAATATCCCTCATCGCAGCCTTCATTTTGTTTGTTTATGGTCAACCTATATATAGTATCTTTATGTCATCAACTAACAGTGGAAAGAGCCAAATGAAAACCATTCAACGGGTGTGTGAGCGTTGCTCGCACACCCCGAGTGGTTTTACTGAATTTTTTGGGGAAAAACGAATTACTTCTTCCTGCGGAGATGTTTCTCATCAGGCTCGGACTCAAGATACACAAGCTCTGCCTGAACATCAGCTGCAATGCATTCCAGCTCTTTCTTACGGAAATGTGAAGCCTTCACTCGGAGAAACGGTCCATTGTTATCATCAGAGACAATTGCAATGATGCGGTACTTTGGTTGTTTCACGCCTTCAGATACCTTTTGGCGTTTCCTAACATAGATCTTTCTTGCCATAGTATACAATATATCAGTTGATATACCAGATAAACTCTCTGGTCATGCCCTAAATAAACAAAAAAGAGTCAAAATAGACAATATCTCCCTACACACCACGGTATATATTCAACGCCTCCACAACAGATGCATCATGAATCGTGATCGCTGAGATAGCTCGACACATCCTCACGGCCTCTTCACGTGACTTTTGATGAATATTTCGACCAGTTGCATTTCCTGCGCACCCACCGGTATGAATCTGATCATATAACTGTTGCAAAAAGACATCAACATCTACAGAAGAACCACCAGCACATACTACTTTCGTCCTCCCCGCTGCAGATACAGCCTCACGGATAAGCTCAGCAGAGTTTGCTCCCTCTTTCTTGGGCGGATTCACCTTTACAAAATCAGCACCAAGTGCTGAGGCAACACCAGCTGCTCCTGCAATGAGATGAGGATCCTTCTCATCCTTTACCGCTTTTCCACGGGGATAGATCCAAAGCACTGTTACAAGCCCATACCTCTGTGCCTCGGAGATAACCTGGGAAGCTTCAACAAGCATCTCACTCTCATACTCAGAGCCAAGATAAATAGTATACCCAACTCCTGCAATCTTAAGGTTTCCCGTATTGCGAACCCGAATAACGTCCTCAACAGTTGCAAGCATACAAGAAAAGGGATCCTTTTGCTCTGTCTGTACCAGATGGGTCTTTGAGTTCAATTTTACAAGATATGTAATATCAGGATAATCAGCACCATATCGTGAAACAAGCCCAAGCTGCACCGCAAGACAGCCAACATCCGCCTCGGCTGCAATACGAAACAGATGATCAGGAGAGTTATCATCTACATGAATACCAGAACCATAAAAATCATCATTCAAATGCTCTATCTTCTGATCCCCTGCAAATAACATGAGATGACCAGAACCCTTCGTGATCAGGTGATAGTTTTGAATATAGGTCTCTCGCGCTTCATACGGAACAAGTAAAGGAACATTCACATCCATAATCCAATCATATAAAAATGAACGTGAATCCATATAAGACTGACACACATTGAATAACTACAAGAGGAAAGCAAAAAAAGAAAATAACGAGCAGATTCGAAAAAATCGTCTCATTCACGAGCCTAAGTACTCATACATGAAAAAGCAGAAACACAACTTACACGCCGAAATAGTGACGCCTTCCCGCATGTGAGTCCTCGTGAATCAGCGCTTTTTTCAAGGATAACTCTTTTTTTCTGCTCCTTTGTGAGCAAAGTGAGAAACGTTCTACAAAATCAAGATTCAGGACTTTCATCCTGGTATCAAGCAAGGATTACTCACAACCAAATTAGCGTTTTATTTTCTCAAGTGCGTCTTCAAATGATTTTGCCGCTTCATTCCCAAGATTACTTAAAGTTACAGAGATATCATCTCCAACCTTTTTCATTTGAGACTCAATATGCTGCCTTCCATCCTCAGTCTCAAGAATATCCTTTCCAAGCGTGAGAACATCCCCAAGCACTCGTGAAACATCTGCACGAACCGCTGCAATACGAGCACCAAAATCCACACCTCCTCTAGCAGAATCAGAACCTGCCGCGTCAGATAATTTTCCCTTAACCCATCGACCATTTAAAAAATAGCCTTCTTCATAAGAATCTTCAGAACTCATAGATATCACCACATTATTCCTATCTACTATCTCATATGTACACGAAAGATAAATACTCTCAGGGGTTTTCAAACAAAACTTACTGTGGAAACGCAATCTCTCGCATACTTAAATCAGGAGGTACAAACACCTCTCCATGGAATACATGATTTGCATCTCTGATATGCGAATCAATGCTGGTATATCGCGGACTTATATGAAAAAGTGCTAAAGACTGAGCATTCAGTGCAGTTCCTGCAATACCTGCATCAGCTGCCGTAGAATGCTGAAACTCTCGTGCACGATCAGCTTCACTTGTATCAAAGGTTGCATCATGAATCATAAGATCCAAAATATCTGGAACATAAGAACGAAGTCTCTCATGAATAGGACGAGTATCTCCAGTATAGAGAATATTGCGGCCTCTTCTTGGTAAACCAAGAACCTGATCAGGAGTCACGGTAATAGTTTCAACTCCACTCGAAACAGTCACCTCCTGTCCACGCTGCAGCTTTCCAAACAGTGGCCCAGGTTTTACACCAAGCTCAATCGCTCGTTCCCGATCAAACTTTCCAGGACGTTCCCTCTCCTGAAAAAGATATCCAACACCAACAACACCATGATCCGTTGGCAACACCGTTATGGTAAAACCAGAAAATGGAATGATATCCCCAGGCTCCACACGAACACGTTCGATCTGAAACTTAAATTTAGATATATTGCGGCAGATCTGTCTCATATCTTCTACGATTTCAAAAACGCCCTCAGGACCATAGATAGTAATATCCTCAGTTCGCCCCTGAAATGACATCGTCTGTAACAATCCGATAATGCCAAGAAAATGATCTGCATGCCAGTGAGAGATAAAGATTGAGTTCACAGACAAACCACACTTTGCCCGCATCATCTGTTGTTGGGTTCCTTCTCCGCAATCAAACAACAGATCGCATGAACCCCATTTCAACATAATTGCCGGTAGATTACGTGATACTGTTGGTAAGGATCCAGATGTTCCAAGAAAAAAAACTTGCAATGTCTCACCAGTTATACAATCCACCTCCGAAGTACCTTATATGATTGCTCAGCCTCCTTTAGATTTCTACCCTCTACTACAATGCACACATCACGTGAATGTGCATAAGAGGGCAGAGCAGAAGAAACAAGAACCCATGGAAGGTTTCCTTCACCTACCGGAAGATGATCATCGTGCATACCATTATTTCCATGCATATGCATATGAGAAGCCCCTGAAAACAGAGGAATAAACTCAGGAAGAAGACCAGCCGTATGTGCATGCCCAAGATCAATAGTATAGGACATACCATCAACCCCCTCAGTCAAGCCAATCACCTCCTCCGGACGTTGGCACAAAAATCCAGGAATATTTGGCATATTTTCAAGACAGGCGGTAACACCATACTCATCTGCAGCAGCTCCAATCAATTCTACCGCACTTTTAAGCATATCCCATGCTCGATTTGGTACAAGCTCTGAGGTCGGAGACAAATACCCGGGATGAAATGTCACTGTCTCTACAAACTCATGCCCTTTTTCAATACACATACATGTCTGACGTATCGACTCACGCCAGATAGAGTCATTAATAGTTAGCAAGTTGAGATCACTATATGGGGCGTGAATACTTGCGCACAACCCTGTTGATGCAAGAACCTCACGAATAGCAGCAATATGTGCATCATCCTTAAAGTGATAATTTCCATCTGCACAGATCTCCCATCCATCAAATCCAATCTCTTCAATGCCAAAAACCCAGGAAATATCATCCCAGATCTTTGAAGATGAACCAAACAACAAACGTGTCATGGTACATCACCATCTGTGCAGTCAATCTGTTTTATGTGCCCATCTCGGAGCGTATTCAAAACAGAGATAACATCCCTTTGAAATGTCTCAATATCTGTTGCATTATCAATACGTATATCTGCCATTTCCAGTGCATTCAAGAGGCCAAAGCTCATCTCACGTGTATCTCTCTTTTGAAGTTCGGCGAGAGAACTGATATCATCGGACCTTTTGCGGCTAGAGAGTCGAAGAAATCTCGTCTCATCAGGAGCAGTAACTGCAATAAGTACAAAATCTGAAAAATGTTTCTGTAATACACGCACCTCTGCATCACCCCTCAGGCCATCAATCAACACGAGCTCGCTTTCTAGACGTTCCACTACCGGAATACATGCAATAGCAATTGCAGCCATTCCATCTCTTTCACGAAGCGCTCTTGAAATAATACCCATGCTTTCACCAGTTGGAGGGAGGCCTGCTTTTCGCACCTCTTCACGAATAACATCTCCCATCACAACAACAGGAATATGCATCTGTTCTGCAACCTTTGAAAGCTCTCCTTTACCAGATCCCGGAAGGCCGACAACTCCTAAAACCTTCATATAATATCTCTCCATCCTCTCGTGTACGTATGCGAACAGGGCGACGCAAACTATCTGCTATGGCCATAAGTTCAGTGGTTGTAAGTGGAGGTATCGTGTGCTTGATACCTTGCTGCAAAACAAGATCAACATCAAAGATCTCATGTGCAATTCGTGCGACCTCTCCTTCATACCCTCGAAACAAAGTAAATACAACCTCAAACTCAGGGAGATCCCCACATTCATGAGCTGCTTTACATAGAGCAAGGGAATGTCTCACCTCTTGAACACAGTGCGAACCAAGACGTTGTGTGTACAAACGCCACTCGGCCTTTACATCAAGAGCAATGTGATCAATAAGCTGTCTCGAAATAAGCATATCAAGAACAGATGGATAGACACCATTTGTATGCAACCCAGTTGCAAGACCGATCTTTTTTGCACCGGTAGCAAGGGCACACAGTGCATCTGGTTGCATTGTTGCTTCACCGCCTGAGAAAAGCACTGCACTAACCAGAAGGGAAGCAGATGATATTTCATCCATGATATCAGATATGTTTCGAATATCTTCCCCATCCTGTATTGCTTCATTATGACAGTACCAGCACCTAACAGGGCAACCACGAAAAAAAACAACACAAACAGAACGTCCTCTCCAATCAACAGTTGAAAGGGGAACAAAGCCGCCAAAATTTATGGTTGCAGTTGATGACATTTACTACTATTATGCGTTCCATCTCCTATAATTGAATGTGTTCAGAGAGAGCAGGAAAACAATTCTAAGAACAATGGAGATGATTTTTTTGATATATATAAAATTATTTTTCCGTGGTTTGAATAATATGTTTATCCTAGAGAAGAATCATTTATCTTCTTTGTTGTGGAATAATGAGCTATGACAATACTTGAGGATGCAAAAAAAGGAATCATAACTGACGAGATGAAAGCAGTTGCAAAAGCAGAAGGAGTCACAGAAGATTTTATCCGCAGGGGTATGGCACAAGGCCGCATTGTTATTCCAATATCCCCATATCGTGACGTGAAACTCTGCGGTATTGGACAAGGACTGCGCACAAAAGTAAACTGCTCGATTGGCACCTCAAGTGATATTGTTGATGTTGAGATGGAGGTTAAAAAAGCAAAAGAAGGAGCTCGTGCTGGAGCTGATACCCTCATGGAACTCTCAACAGGAGGAGATTTTTACGATATCAGACGTCGGGTAGTTGAAGCAACCCCTCTTTCAGTAGGGAGCGTTCCATTATATCAAGCATTCATTGAAGCTGCACGCAAGGATGGAGCTGTTATCCATCTCAAAGAAGATGACCTCTTTCGTATCACAGAAGAACAGGCAAAGCTTGGTACGAATTTCATGGCAATTCACACAGGTATTAATACCGAAACCGTGAAGCGCTTGCAAAACCAGGGAAGACATGGTGGGTTATGCTCCCGAGGAGGTGCTTTTTTAGTTGCATGGATGCTGCACAATAAAAAAGAAAATCCTCTTTACAGTGAGTTTGATTACCTTTGTGAGATATTAAAAGAGCATGAAGTAACACTCTCAACAGGAAATGGCATGAGAGCTGGTGCAGTACACGATGCAACAGATAGAGCACAGGTGCAAGAACTCATTATTAACGCAGAACTTGGAGACAAAGCCCATGAACAAGGTATTCAGGTCATTGTAGAAGGCCCAGGGCATGTACCTCTTGATCAGATCGAAACAAATGTGAAGTTAATGAAAAGTCTGTCAGGAAATAAACCATTTTACATGCTCGGGCCGATCGTCACAGATATTGCACCAGGATATGATGACCGGGTTGCAGCTATTGGGGCTGCAATATCATCAATGCATGGCGCTGATTTTATCTGTTATGTAACGCCAGCTGAGCACCTGGCATTACCAACCGTAGAAGATGTCTATGAAGGTGTCATGAGCAGCAGGATTGCAGCACATATCGGAGATATGATAAAACTTGGCAAAACAGAGCGAGATAAAGAGATGGGACATGCACGTCGTGACCTCGATTGGGACACACAGTTTGCACTTGCAATGGATCCAGAACGTGCAAGAAAGATTCGAAGCGAGCGTATGCCAGCAGACAGAGATGCATGTACAATGTGTGGAGATTACTGTGCATTAAAAATCGTACATGACTATATCAAGAAAAGAGATTAAAAAGCGTGAAAGGAGAGGAGAATACAATACATAGAGTTGAATAAAATGAAATATGTTCTCCTCATTTCACGGTGAGAGTTCCTTTTTTCTTATCAATTTTTCTAAGGAGATCTTCTGTTTTTGCAATAAGATCTAAAAGAATGCCAAAATCCTTTTCACGCCAGAAAACTTCTTCACGTAACCGCTCACAGAGAGCACGAAGCTGCACCGTTTGCTCTCCATATATATTCCCAGACCTCATCACATACTCATCAAGTGTTCGGATAAGTTTTGCAGCGTAATAAAGGGTATCTTGATCCGCTGTCGAATACAGAAGTTTCCAGCTTCCTTGTTCATACTTCTCAAGCATCTGGTTTTCAAGCGTTCCTCTCATATTTAACAGAACAGAGTTTATGTGATCGCTGGTAATCTGGATCAGGGGAAATGGATTATCAGTATCTTCTTCCGCTTCAAGCGTGTCAAGTGCTGCAATTTTAACTTGTTGAACAAATGCTTCGATATCAGCTCCTACAAAAAAATGCATTGATGCAGCAACCTCTCTGAGATCAATATCCTCTGCAAAAAGATGCAGTGTGCTTTGTGTATACACTTTTAAGATCTCATATCTTTCATCAGCATTCGGAGGAGGAATATACAGATGACGTTCGAGACGGCCTGCACGTAGAAGTGCAGGATCAAGCATATCTGGGCGGTTTGTCGCAGCAATAATAATAACATCTTTGAGTTCCTCAAGGCCGTCGATCTCAGTCAAAATTTGGGAAAGAACACTTTCATTTACCTTTGAGTTCATTCCATGACCACGCTCTGCTACAAGTGAGTCTATCTCATCAAAAAAAATGATAGATGGCGCAGACTGACGAGCCTTTCGAAACGCCTCTCGAACCTGTTTTTCAGAATCACCAACAAGCTTTGAAAGAAGTTCAGGGCCTTTTACAGAGATAAAGTTGCGATGTGTTTTTGCAGCGATTGCACGTGCAAGAAGTGTTTTTCCAGTTCCTGGAGGGCCAAATAACAAGATGCCTTTTGGAGAGCGAATATGCATCTCTAAAAAGATATCGGCTCGTTTGATAGGCCACTCTATAATCTTTTCAATCTCATATTTTACTCTCTCAAGCCCCGCAACACAGTCCCATGAGACTTCTGGAATCTCAACATAGAGTTCACGCATGCCAGAGGGATGTACAATGGTTCGAGCTCCTCGAAAATTGGCATCAGAGATAACGATCTGATCAATTAATGTATCATCTATCTCCTCTCCACGTTTTAGTTGCTCCATAATAGAACGAGATGCATGCATTGCAGCTTCTTTGCAGTGCAGGGCAATATCCGCTCCAACAAATCCATAACTGCTCTCTGCATAATCAATGAGATTTACATCATCTGCAAGGGGCATCGTTCTGGTATGAACATGATAGATCTCAAGACGGCCTGATCGGTCTGGAATACCAATCTCTATCTCTCGATCAAATCGTCCTCCTCTGCGAAGTGCAGGATCAATTGCATCGGGAAGATTTGTTGCAGCAATAACAATGACCTGTCCTCTCCCACAAAGTCCATCCATCATGGTGAGGATTTGAGCGGTAACACGCCGTTCAACCTCTCCAAATGTATCTTTTCGTTTCGGCGCAATGGAATCAATCTCATCGATGAAGATAATGGCTGGAGCTCGTTGTCTGGCTTCTTCAAATATCTCACGAATACGCTTTTCGGAATCGCCATAATATCTGCTCATAACTTCTGGGCCGGAAAGAGTGATAAAATGAGCATCAACCTCATGTGCAACTGCTTTTGCAAGAAGGGTTTTACCTGTTCCAGGAGGACCATATAATAAAACTCCTTTTGGGGGATCAATTCCAAGGCGAGCAAAAAGCTGAGGGTATCGAAGTGGAAGCTCAACCATCTCACGAATTAATCCAATTTCACGTGATAACCCACCAATATCTTCATAATGAATGATCTGCTCCTCTCCAATCTGAGAAGGTTCTGGCTGTGCAATCTCTTCGACACGGACCTCAGTTGAAAACGTGACAAACCCAATCGCATCAGGTTCTGTTTCTACAACAACAAAGGAAACAGAGTTTCCAATCAGATCAACCCGAATAACCTGTTCACGACGAATAGGTCTTCCTCGTAATTTACGTGCTAAAATAACCTCAGGATTATTCAGTGTTCCAGCAGTAATAGGACGCAACTTGATAGATGAGAGCTCAACAGCATAAGCCTTTCGAACTATGGCTTGATCATCGATTCCACATCCAGCATTGCTTCGAATCTCTCCATCAATAGCAAGACCTCTTCGTGGAAATGTAGCATTTTGACTGACCCACACAATAGCAACGGTGCGTTTCGCTCCGATTATTTCTATATAATCTCCATTAACAAGCCCAAGTGCTTGCATGGCTGCATTATGCAGACGGGCAATTCCTTTGCCTGCATCTTCTTCAGAAGCACGTAGGACTTCGAGTTTAATTGAAGGTCTGTTACTTCCTCCGCTTTGTCCATTTTTCATAGTTATCCTGAGAAATTGTTATGAGTCTAGTAGCTTCGAATCTATGGATGTTTGTACACAATGCCGTGCTCAGTAATAATGAGATCCATTCTGATATCATCATCTGTAACCGGAATCTCATCACATCTCTGACAGGAGAATGCAGCACCAATCTTGTAGATGTGTGGGTTTTTCTGAAAAAAACGATCAAAATATCCCATTCCATAGCCAATGCGAGCTCCATCCATGCAAAACCCAAGAATTGGAACAATGCAGATGGAAACATCCTCAGGTCGCGCAGGGATCTCACAGCCAATTGGTTCAGGTACTTGAAATGTACTACATATAAGAGATGATGCTTTCGTTATATGCGAGAGGCGAAGACTAATATCTTCTTGTTGGATGATAGGAACAAGTGTTGGGATCTGTTTTGTAAGAAGAGTCTCTATCAGCAGACTCGTGTCAAGTTCAGGAGGTTTTGAACAGTACACAAGAACACTAATAGGAGGACCAGAGATCCACTCATTGATAAATGCATCAAGATGGATGCATGCACGACGACTCCAAGCAGCATGGTCATCAGGTGAGATCTGCATCCTGATATTTCGAAGTTTGTCTCGAAGTTCTTCTTTTTTACGTATATTTTCAAGATTTCCAATAGAGAGATTTTTTTCATTCATTTATATGGATAGATCATTGCATGAGATAATGCTATATTGTTGTGTGTCAAGCAGGACAACCTTTGTGTCCTTAACTCTCATAACAATCGTCAGTCGTATGAAAGAGTGAGGTATTTTGTAGTAAAGAATAAGAAAAATATTTATCACTCAAAGGCAATTCATTATTATGCCATTTGATGAAGTTGAGATCTCTGACGAAAAAGAACAAAAAGAACAAGATTTATCCAGAATCGGGGTATCACTTCCATCTCATCTGCTTGATAGTTTCGATGCAATTCTTTACGATCGTGGATATTCATCTCGTTCAGAAGGCATTCGTGATGCTATCCGAACATATATTCGGTACCATAAATGGATGGTAGAGATCACTGGAGAGCGCCAAGGGGTTATTACATTAGTGTATGATCATCATCAGCGAAACCTTCTTGAATCAATAACTGAGGTTGAACATCAGTACTCTGACATGATCCAGGCCTCTTTGCACTCGCATGTAACACATTCGCGATGCGTAGAAGTATTGCTGATTAGAGGTGATGCAAAAGATATAAAAAAGGTCTCAGAACGGTTGATGTCATTAAAAGGAGTGGAATCAGTAAAGCTCACAACAATTCCACTAGAAGGATAACTCCTCACCAAGCACGGCGAGAACGCACCTCATCGGGTAGGAGGTTACCCATTAGTTGAATAGCCTCCTACCCGATCCTTACTGTACCTCACCCTTACTGTGCACCTGGAATTGCGTATTTTTTCTCAAGTGCATTTATCACAAATGTTGCGATGGTAACAAGCACCAAATAAAAAACGCCAACCGCTGCAAAGGCTTCAAAGTATAAGAAATACTTACTTGCAACGATCTTTGCAGCACCAGTCAGCTCGATCAATGCAACCACATATGCTAGTGACGAGTATTTAATAAGATAGATAAATTCGTTTGAGACTCCTGGAAGTGCTTTTCGAAGAGCCTGTGGAATTACGACATACAGTACAGCCTGTGCCTTTGTCATGCCAAGTGCTTTTGCAGCCGTCATCTGTCCTCCTTTTATTGACTGTAATGCACCTCGAAGGTACTCAGAGTTATATGCAGAGTTACACAAAATAAATCCATACAAGGCAGAATAAAACGATCCAAGCACGATTCCAACTGATGGCAGTCCAAAGTAGAGAATAAACAGGAGAAGTAACAGAGGACATCCTCTAAAAAATATGACATACAGCTTTGCAAGGATACGTATTGGTCTTGATCCATATACCCGTGCTACTGCAATAAGCAACCCAAGCAAGAATCCAAATGGAGCGGTAAAAGCAATCAGCTTCAATGTAACTGTAAATCCCCTCCAAAGGGCTGGAAACAGTACATCTACCCAAAATGTGATATCAGCAGCCATTGCTTACTCTTCATATGATCCTATAAAGGCGCGGGTGCGTTCAAAGGAAGGACTTGTTGGGATATCTGCTGGTTTACCTCGTTCGGTAATTTCTCCATTTTCCATCAACAAGAGTTCAGACGCAAATGATGTTGCAAAGTGCATCTCATGTGTTACAATGAGCATTGTCATTCCATCTGTGGCAAGTTTTCGCATAACTTCCATCACTTCACGCTTGAGCTCTGGATCGAGAGCAGATGTTGGCTCATCAAAAAGCATTACATCAGGATCCATCGCAAGAGCTCGTGCAATGCAAGCACGCTGTGCCTGCCCCCCAGAGAGCTGTGCTGGATAAAAATCTGCACGATCTGCCATCCCAACGCGTTCCAGCTCAAACATTGCTTTTTTTCGTGCTTCTTGTGCATTCATTTTCAGCACTTTCAGGAGTGCAAGCTCGACATTGCGAACTGCTGTGAGATGATCAAAGAGATTGAAATTTTGAAACACCATTCCCATTTTCTGACGATAATAGTTTATTTTTGAACCTGCATGTGTGATCTCCTCTCCATTGAGGTATACAGATCCAGAATCAGGAATCGTGAGCTGATTAATACATCGAAGCAGCGTACTTTTTCCAGTTCCTGATGATCCAATAAATACCTTCGTCTCACCCTTGTGTACATCAAATGAGATAGATTTTAAGACCTGCAGATCTTTATAGGACTTACAGAGATTTTCAACCCGAAGAACACATTCATTATCATTCTCTGTATAACTCATGCTATTACCTCACATTCCTGGTGGTACGTCTTCATCCATATTTGATTCACCTATACTTCCTCCCCTTCGACATGTCCAATTCCTGGGATACGAACCTTTCTCTCGACATAGTGAATTATACTCATTCCTCCATAGTTGAGAAGAATAAACACAACTGCACAGCTTAGGTACAATATCATTGGCTCTCCGGTGCGTGATATCATCTGGCTTGTGCGAGTAAGCATCTCTGCAACACCGATAAGGTATGCAACCGCTGAGTCTGTTAATAACACAGGGTACTCATTTGACCATCCTGGAAGTGAGAGACGAAGTGCCTGGGGAAGAATGACATAGGCTACTGCCTGTGTTTTTGTCATTCCAAGAGAACGTGCCGCAAGCATCTGTCCATCATGAATTGATTGGATTGCGCCGCGAAAGGTCTGTGACTGGTATGCAGCACTTCTTAGTCCAAGCACTGTTACTGCAACTGCAAATGGTGATATCTTAAGACCAATCATCGGAAAAAGGGCAAAGTAAAAGAGAAATAAGAGCACGATATTTGGTAGTCCACGGAAAAACCAGATATATATATCAACAACTCGTCGAGCAACCCAGGGACCATAGACCTGCAGAAGGGTGAGTATCATGCCACACACAAATCCGATGAGAAGTGAGACTGCCACTAATCCAAGTGTTACGCCAATGCCACCAAAGAGGTAGTTCGCAGAGCTGGTTACCGCAGAAAATGATTCAAACATATGTCCTGCTCATCTTTCTTCTTTTCACTTCAAAGTTCCTCCTTTTCTCTACAAATTGGTGTATATAATCAGTTGTGCTGGCACAAAAACGTGTATGACATGATTATGCTATCACATATACAGATGTATAGAGATATGGAGAGAGAAATACAGAAAAATAGGGTTTTTGTGGAATTTTAACTACTTTTTCTTTTTTGATGTTTTTTCTGTTTACTCTTCTTCTACTACTTCTTCATCATCAATGACCTCTTCTTCGTCATCAACGATTTCTTCTTCTACTACTTCTTCATCGGCAACAATTTCTTCTTCGTCTTCAGCGGCTTCCTCTTTAATAATGTGCTTCTCTAAAAGCTCAGTCCACTTATCAGATGCCATCAGCTCTGCAAGACCTTCGTTTATGATATCTTGAAGTTCGGTGTCTTCATTGCGCATTGCAACACCGTACTGCTCACCAGTTT
>JAITWW010000041.1 GCA_031285085.1 Candidatus Methanofilum arcanum | reverse complement strand
AGGCTATTTGCTCCAGGTGATGATTCGACGGAAACAGAAAATTACATATCAACGAGGCCCAATTTCTTGCCATATTATTTCTAATTGTTACTCACTTCAAGCAAAGTGATTACTGGCATATGATGTTCATTTTACCTTTTTGATATATTTTAGCCACTTTTTCTCTTTCAATTTGGGCTTCATTAATTCCGTGAAAATCCATGATTATTTATTCCCCAAACGGAGGAGAATTCAAGAACGTCCAAACTCTCGTGTTTGCGAACTGTGCGACGACAAAAGAGCGGAAACCTACGAAATTCATCATGTGGGCAGTCTAAAAAAACTTGGTGATTCCCACTGGGAAAAGGTAATGAAGAAAAAGCGCAGAAAAACACTTGTCGTTTGTGACAATTGTCACTCATGTGTCATTCATGGTTGAACAATAAAAGGTATGTTAACTGCCTAAGGAAAGCCGGATACCTCGAGAGAGGTACGTCCGGTTCGGAGAGAGGGAACAGGAAAACCGGCCCGCAAGGGCATAGGTGCCTGATCCCCTACTCTATGTACGGTTGATTTTTGTGTTTTGGTACCTCCCCAACTTTAGGGAAATACCACTCGCTCAGGGTGTGAGTACACAGTGAACCTTCCAGGACGTGCAAATCCAATAAGTGTTATGCCTGTTTTTATTGCGGTCTCAATCCCTTTCGTGCTTGTTGCTGCTCGTGAGACAATGACTGGAATCTGTGCATTTGCAACTTTTCGTACCATACCTGTTGGTTGTCTGCCGGTGCATCCAATAACACATTCACGAAGATCGATATTATGAAGAAAAGCCCATCCAACGACCTTGTCAACGGTATTATGCCTTCCAATATCTGCACAGCGAATGAGGAGCGCATCATCACAAAAGAGCACAGAACAGTGAAGACCTCCTGTTTTCAGCCATTCATCAGACTGAATTGCTGCAATCACAGCCTCAACAGTTGCTGGAGACACTGTTACAGTTTTTTCCTCCTGTAAGACCTGTGGAGATACTGTACTAGATGCGCCTCCTGAAGATCCAGTAATCCATGTTCCAGTATCTTTGCGAGTTGGTCCAGTCACATAGATTGCTTCCTCTTCAACCTCCACTTTGTCAATACTGGTACTGATACCTTCACTTATGACAAATCCTACCCCAAGTTCTGCAAGGAATTCATGCGATGCGATCTGTTCTGTCATGAGCTCTCCATTATAATAAATCGAAACTGTTTCCTCAAGTACGACATTATCCTCGACTTCTGTTATTATACCGTCTCTATAATGAACTCCCTTCGCATGACCGAGATACATAGAAAGTCTTCTGCATCCAGAAATATACATCTTGTGATGTGTCGTAAAAAGAGATAAAGAGTATAAGTGATACGTATTTAGAAATCAGTCATTATTCTAAACTGATCAATATCATACTGATTCAGAGATTCAAGGAACTCTTCTGCTGCGAGCCGTACCTCCTTACTTGCCGTGATTGCACGCCCTACTACAAGGATATCAGCACCTGCTGCGAGAGCCTCCTTGACAACCGGTACTCGAATACCACCTGCTGTTGCAACAAGGATCTTTTTGTCTCCTGCTGCTGCTTTGATCTCTGGAATACTTCCCCATGCATGGGCATTGTCTTCTGCATCGATAGCACGGTGAAGTTCAACAATATCTGGTTTGACTGAGAGCTTTTTGATAAGAGCGACTGGATCTTCCACATTGAGCATGTCAATGACCGAGTAAACTCCTGTTTTTCTTGTCTCTTCAATTCCTTTCTCAAGAGTAGATATCGGAGCAAGTCCTGATAAGACAACGGCATCAGCTGATGCATCAGATGCCATACGTGCCTCAAGATTTCCAGTGTCAAGCACTTTCATATCTGCAATGATAAATGCATCTGGGAGCACTGATCGAATCTCAGATAAGACCTGAAGCCCAAACTTCTTGATAAGTGGAGTTCCTGCTTCGATAATGAGATGATCACTTCGCGGAAGTTCCTTCAGTACATGCTTTAGCTTTCCAAGGTCAACGATATCACATGCAACCTGTAAATACGGTGGATCCCAGAGACGTTGGACTTTAAAGCCCATGATTGGATGTGCTGCACGATCCTTTTCATGGAGAATTGTTGCCTTGTCTGGGAAGGCATCAAGAGCACGCCTGATTGCGAGTCGTGTAGCACCATAGTTATATCGATATATCATACTATAGTCACGTGCTTTTGGGTGGAGAAACACACTTGCCACAATAACGGTATTTTCAATATCTATATCATCAAATACTCCCTCTTCGAGGCAGTCTGCAATACCCTTTGAGACTGCTGCCTGAACAGGACCAAACATCTGGTTTACTTGTTCACCGCTTTTCAGTGTTACCTTTGGAACAACAATTGTTGCCGGCTTTGTGAGAAGATTTGGTCGAATTACTGCAAGAAGAGGGGTATGACCTGCAGAGAGTCCTGTGAGTGAGCTTGCGAATGCAGCACCTACTGGGCCGCCTTTGTCTCCCATCAAGAGATCGATATGCGCAAGTTCATTTCCTTCCCCGATGAGGGCTTCTCCAATTAAATACATTGCCTTAACGTTTGTTTTCTAAGAATATAAGTAATAAGTAAGAATGGATCCTCAAAAAATCACTATCTTTGGCGGACATTCCCTACCACTGATTACCTATCAATGATTCATTTACGTACATGATACACGTAACACGTAAACTGAGTGAAAACAGATTGATACAATGTGGGGTCGGTGAGATTTGAACTCACGATCGACGGGTCTCTCCGAAATGCATCAGTGCTCCAACGGATCATCACTTCATCAGAAGACCCGATTGTTCATCATCTGCACCATGCAAAGACCGCTGGAGCCCGTCGCCATGCCGGACTAGGCCACGACCCCTTAGCTTTTATTATGTCAACGTATGTTCTATTTAAATAAATTGGTTCCTCACCTCGCCAGGCACGGCGAGGACGCGCCTCCCTTGAAGCCATCTTCCTTCGTCAGATGGCTTGAGAGGGATCAAACTGCCGTTTTTTCTGCGGCCCGCTTGTCCACTCACGTCGAAAATCCGCTTACTGCTGGGCTATCCAAGACGAAAACATCCAGCCAGGGGACATCAAATACGCAAATGAACAACCATTCGACGGGTATGCGACCAACGGAGGCATACCCCAAGTGCTTTTACTCAATTTTTTTGCAAAAAATTGTTTGTGAAAAATTGTTTGGGAAAAATGTGCTGGGTTAATGCACTCCTACAACAAATGTGTACTATGAATCTTGGATCTACTCTCATTAAATCACGGAGAAGTGTTCGAAAGTACCAAAATACGCCAGTAAGTGATGTGGTTATCAAAGAGGTTTTTGAATGTGCACGTCTCGCACCAAGTGCAAGAAATAGCCAGCCATGGATATTTGGTGCAATTCGGGATAAAGAGATGCTGAATGCGATCGCAAAACTCGCGGATAATGGGGTTTTTATTGCAGATGCACCAATTTGTTTTGCAGTATTTGGAGATGTAAATCAGACATATTATCTTGAAGACTGCTGTGCAGCAACAGAAAATATGATTATCTGCCTTCAGGGACATGGTATTGGAAGCTGCTGGGTTGCCGGAGACAAAAAGGGTTACGTAGATGCAGTAACTTCACTTTTGAAGGTTCCAGAACCATATAAACTGGTATCCCTTATTCCAGCAGGAGTTCCAGCGGAGATTTCCAGCCCACCGAAAAAAGCAGTTGAAGATGTCACATTTTTCGAAGTATGGGGAGATTCAAAAAAATAATTTTAAAACCTATTTTGGATAAAAGATTTAAAAAATGCATACAATGAGTACATATGCAGCGGTTTGAGAGATTTTTGAAAGCCGGAGTACTTCTTTTACTCCTGCTTGCATGTACGATCGTAAGTGCAGAAACAAACACAGTGAATACAATTGATGTAACAGGAACGCAAACAATCAAAGTCGAGCCAGATCAGGCTGAGATCTCACTCGCAGTCATTACAATGGGAACAAATATTGAAGAGATTCAACGTGAAAATGCTCTGAAAATGACAAGCATTATCTCTGCTCTGAAATCAGAGTTTGGTCTTTCAGATAAAGAGATCAGCACATCATCATACTCTATCTCTGAAGAAAAATATCTAAGTGATGATGTGAGAGCAATGTATCAAAAGGGTGCACAGATTTATCGGGTATCTAACAGAATTGATGTCATTTCTGGTGATACAAGCAATGCAGGATCTATTATTGATCTGGCTGTCAAAAATGGAGCAAATTCTGTGAATTCACTCCAGTTTTCACTAACAGATACGTCACGCCGCCAGTATAAAGAGAAAATCTTACAAATGGCAGTAGAGAAGGCAACAGATGAGGCAAACATCGTTGTCCAGGCACTTGGCATGACTCTTGGAAAACCTGCACATATTCAGATCGGACAGAGTGATATAATTCCTTACAGAAACTACGCCTATGCTGAAAGCATGATGGCGTATGATGCAGCAGCACCAACACCAATTCAGGCAGAAGAAGTTGAGATATCAGCATCAGTATCCATCTCATTCACAATATCATAATTATTAATCTAGATTTTCTTTTTTCCTTTTTTCCAGTTCTATCCCAGTTCATGGGAAAGATCTTATTCCAAGAACACCTCTATGCCAAGAGTCAAGAAAAGGCATCTACAAGACCATAATTTCTCAAAAACTCTTCAAAAAGCGCATTTAAGAAAGGATTTTATAGAGACAAACACAGTGAGTACATATGCAAAAAATGATATGCACTTTAAAAAAAGGAGTAGTTCTCGTACTCCTCCTTTTATATGCTTGTACTATTGGAACTGCAGAGACAAACACAGTGAGTACCATTGATGTAACAGGAACAGGAACCATACAAGTGGAAGCTGATCAGGCTGAGATCTCACTCGCAGTGATTACAAGAGGAACAAATATCGAAGAGATTCAACGTGAAAATGCTGAAAAAATGGCTCGCATTATCACTGCTCTAAAATCAGATATAGGTCTTTTCGATAAAGAAATCAGTACATCATATTACTCTGTGTATGAAGAGCAAAATCCAAGTGACAGGACAAAGGAAACATCTGAAGCTGCACAGAACTATCGTGTATCAAACACAATTTCTGTCACTACAGGAAATGTAGAGAAGGCAGGGGCTATTATTGATGTAGCGGTCGCAAACGGAGCAAACTCTGTTGACTCACTACAGTTTTCATTAACAGCAGACACACGCCGACAATATCGAGAAGAAGCATTGCAGATTGCAGTGGAAAAGGCAACTGCTGATGCAAAAATAGTATCTAATGCACTTGGAATGAAACTTGGAAAGCCTACCAATGTTCAGATTGGAGGAGGTTATATAGCCCCTTACATGATGAACAGAAATGAGTTCGCATCAATGACAACATATGACATCGCAGTCGAAGATGGAGGATCAACACCAATTCAAACAAAAGGTGTTGAAGTATCAGCATCAGTATCAATATCATATTCAATTGAGTAGATTATCATTCAATCAAACTATTTTTTTCTAAAAGTATGCACAAAAAGTTTTATACATAAAGTATTCCTATGATGTTTAAGGGAGGCAAAAATTGATCTTATTGCTGGCATGCTAACTGGCATTGGACTTGGATGCATCAGTGGCATAACACCAGGTATCCATGCAAATACTATTGCTGCACTCATGGTGAGTGTGTATGGTACGCTTCTGATACATTGCGGGCCTGAGTTTGTAGCTGCAGCACTTATCGCAACGCTTATCGCACACTCTTTTCTTGATATTATTCCTGCTGCATTCATTGGGATTCCAGATGCAGATACAGCATATGCTGTGCTTCCAGCTCATGCAATGACACGGGCTGGACATGGTGAGGAGGCAGTACGTATCTCAGCGCTAGGGAGTCTATGGGGAGTTATTTTTGCTGTTCCAATCTCCTTTGCAGGCCTCCTTTTTCTTCCTGCATTGCAACCTCTGCTTGATTACTGGATAGGCATCATACTCGTGCTCATTATGGGGCTCATCATTGTGCTGAGCAGTGCTCCATTTTATGCAGCAATGACCTTTTGTGGTTCAGGCATTCTTGGCTTATTTGCATTTGCGTACGCGCCACTTGCACAGGGCATGATTCCAGGGGCAGGAAGTGTGTTGATGCCGCTATTAACGGGGTTATTTGGCATTTCAGTATTAATAAACACAGGAGATGCTCCAATTCCAAAACAAAAATTTCAAGGGATTAAACTCACAAATACCGCGATAATAGCCAGCTCAATCCCAGGTACAGCAGCTGGGATCCTTGTTGGCTGGCTACCGGGTTTATCAAATGCTACTGCAAATGCACTCCTCTTATTTAGAAGGAGCAAAAGTGGGTATCGGGAGTATATTGTTGCCACAAGTGCTGCAAATACTGCAAATGCTGTTATTGGAATTGCGGCTTTTTTTGCGATCTCTCGTATGAGAAACGGGGTAATGGTTGCACTTTCTGCACTCGAAGACGCCATTCCCCCTTTTTCAAGTCTCACACTTGTTGCTGTTATGAGTAGTGGTGGTGCTTTTTTACTGACGATTCTTATGGCTCGCTCTGCACAGGTGTTAAACAGGATTCCTGCTCAAGCTTTTTCACAGATAATCTGTGTTGGAATGGTCGCACTGACCTATATGCTGACTGATTGGTTTGGACTATGGATACTGGTTCTTTCCATCCTTATCGGACTGTTGCCAGGATTATTTGGTGTAGAGAGGATGTTTTGCATGGGTGCTATCTCACTGCCAGTTATACTGTTCGCACTTGGGTTCTGATGGATTCAGCAAGTATAGAGATGGATGAATAGAGATGGATGATGAATGAAAAAATTGCAATTAAACAAAAAAATAACACACAAAAAAAAATGCGAAGAGTGTTTCGCACTCCTTTTTTTCTGTTCAGAACTTCTCAATCAGTTTATCAAAGAGTTCAGGGGCTTGATCCTTGAGGCCAAGTCCAACGATAACGGTAATTGCTGCTCCAATGCCTATGCCAACACCCCATGCAACAGGTGTTATAAATGCATAGATAATACCGAGATCGATCTTGAGCTGAGTCAGCGCAAGCATAATAACAATGAAGTAAAGGAAGAAGCGGAAGAGAAAGATCACTGGTTTTACAAGGTGCAATGTTCCATGTTCACTATATGCAACGACAAAGTCTGCAAAGTAGTCTACAAGAATAAGACCAACAAAGAGAATAATAACAAACGCCACAAGACTTGGTACGTAAGCAATCATCTGAGCAATCAGCGCTGAGAGATACGTGATGCCAAGGACATTTGCGGCTGCCATAATGGCAAACAAGTACACAATAATTCGAACGATGAAATCACCGATATCAGCAAAACTAGCCCATCCCGTTTTTAAGAAAGTCTTTCCAATTGCCGTTTTTCCAACATTTTTCTCAAGCCCAAGTTTATCAATCAGGACTGAGACAGCTTTTCCAAGCACGCGACCGACAATCCACCCGATAATGAGAAGAATAACTGCTCCAATAACTAGGGGAAGAATACTTACGGTTGTATCAACGCTAGCGGATATCGGTGGCATAACCATTTCATAAATTTCAAAAAATGGATCCATACGAGTATTTTCCCTTTTTTCTATAAATACTTTTTGATTTTGTTTTTTACCAAACGATATCCTCATTAGATTTCGAAAGAAGACATATATACGGATTCAAGGCAGAATAAATTAGTTTATTTTCAAAATCAATCCAAACAAAAAATCGGTACGTGATTACATGTTTCGAGATAAGGCAATTGAAACACTATCGTCAGAAGGTTTGCAGAAGTTGCAGATTGAACGGTTACAACAGACACTTAAACGTGCTCAATCTGTACCGTTTTATCGGGAGAGATGCAAGGAGATAGGAATAGCTCCTCATGACATTCAAACATATGACGATGTACGGAAGCTTCCATTTACGACCAAAAAAGATCTTCAAGAGGGATATCCATTTGGTTTTCTTGCTGTTCCAATGAGTGAAGTTGTGCGAATTCATACAACTTCAGGAACGACAGGAAAACCAACAGTAGTAGCATATACTGCAGAGGATCTTGAAAGCTGGTCTGAACTCATTGCCAGAAATCTGACAATGGCTGGCATGACTTCTGATGACATCTTTCAGAATATGGTAAACTATGGAATGTTTACCGGAGGCCTTGGGTTTCATTATGGATCAGAAAAAATAGGAGCGGTAACAATTCCATCAGCTACTGGAAATACACACCGCCAGATCGAGATGCTTTCTGATTTTGGTGTGACAGCAATTCATTGTACCCCAAGTTATGCAATGCGTATTGTAGAGGTCGTTGAGGAGATGGGAATGTCTCTTCCCAAATTAAAATATGGGCTGTTTGGAGCTGAACCCTGGTCCGAAGCAGTGCGGGCAGAACTAGAAAAACGCCTTGGAGTTGAGGCATTTGATAGTTATGGAATGAGCGAACTATTTGGTCCAGGAGTTGCATTTGAGTGTCCGGAGCATGATGGTCTTCATATCTGGCACGATGCATATTATGTCGAGATTATTGATCCAAAGACAGGAGAGAATCTCCCTCCAGGTGTTCGAGGAGAGCTTGTAGTGACTCCACTCCTCAAGTACGCGATGCCACTGCTTCGATACCGGACTGGAGATATCACCATGCTGATGCCTGAACCATGCCCATGTGGACGAGGTATGCGAATTGCACGCCTGACTGGTAGAACTGATGATATGTTAATTATTCGTGGAATCAATGTCTTTCCATCACAGATAGAACATATCGTTATGCAGATCCCAGGTGTTGGGGATCAGTTCATGGTTACAATCGAACGAGTAAATCATCTTGATGAGATGAGTATCTCTGTTGAAATAACTGATGATGTGTTTAATGGAGAGTTGGATCAGTTAACAAAGTTACAAAGCCGACTGGTAGATGAGTTAAAGGAGCGACTTGAGCTGCGCACAACGATTCGTCTTGTGGAACGAGGGAGTCTTCCTCGATTTGAGGGAAAAGCAAAGCGAGTAATTGATCTTCGGGAAGGAATGTAGGAAGGAATGAAGAACGAAACTGATGTGCGTATAGCCAGTCAGAGGAGGCGTCAGCTACGACCGTTTGATGCTCGTATTGAAGAGATGCCTCTCGAAAATTTAGAAAAACTGCAATTTCGATATCTGAAAAAACTCGTGTACCAGGTGTACAGTTTTTCACCTCATTACCGTGAGCGAATGAAGGCAAACGGGGTACATCCTGATGATATTACATGTCTTTCAGATATCACAAAGCTGCCGTTTATGTATAAGGAGGATCTGCGTAATCAGTATCCAACCGGGCTTGTGGTAAGTTTGCCTGAGGAGTTAGTGCGTTATCATGTTTCATCAGGAACAACGGGAAAGCCAACAGTTGTTGCATATACACAGAAGGATATTGATTTGTGGGCAGAATCTGTTGCACGTGGCTTGACCTCCATTGGGCTTGGGAGAGGAGATGTAATACAGATTAGTTATGGGTATGGGTTGTTTACCGGTGGGCTTGGGCTGCATTATGGGGCTGAACGCATTGGTGCAACTGTTGTTCCGGCATCTGTTGGAAACACAGAAAAGCAGATTGAGTTGATTCAGGATCTGGAGGTAACTGCTATTGCATGTACACCTTCGTATCTGATGCATCTTGGAGAGGTAGCACAAGCGATGGGAGTTTCGATTAAGGATGATACGAAACTCAAGACAGCGGTAGTTGGTGCAGAGCCATGGAGTGAAGAGATGCGACGCAGGTTGTATGAGTTGTACGGCATCTCTGCCTATGATATCTATGGGACAAGTGAGTTGTCTGGTCCCCTTTTCACCGAATGCACAGCCATGGAGGGCTTTCATCCATGGGGAGATATTGTGTACTGTGAGGTGTTAGAGCCGGAGTCTCATACGCAAATGCCTGATGGTGAGCGTGGAGAGCTAGTTGTAACAATGTTACAAAAGGAAGGGCTCCCAATCATTCGGTATCGAACAGGGGATATCAGTGCAATTCATCATGAGCAATGTAGATGTAAAAGGACGCATCCAAGAATTGAGCGCCTTTCTGGTCGTGTTGATGATATGTTAATTATTCGTGGAATTAATGTCTTTCCATCTCAGATTGAACATACCTTGCTTGGTTTGAGTGAAGTTGGAGATAATTTCATGATCGAGGTCTCACGTCAGGGAGTGCTTGATGCACTAATGGTGAAAGTTGAACTTCCACAAGGATTTTCTCCAGATAAATTAGAAGATCTCATTACAATAAAACGACATGTTGAACGTGAGCTTCGAAACTCATTGAATGTTGCAGCAGGAGTTGAGCTTGTGGAGTTTGGTTCACTGCCACGATTTGAAGGAAAAGCAAAGAGAGTTATTGACTTGAGGGAGACAGTATGAAGAATAACGCCTATTTAATTAAACAGATCTCAATTTTTTCTGAGAATAAGCCAGGAAAGTTAGCCCATGTCGCAAAGGTGTTTCAAGATGCCAACGTGAATATGATGTCATTTTCAATAGCAGAAGCAGAAGGGTTTGGGGTCATTCGAGCACTTGTTGATAAGCCAGAGATGGCGTTTTCATCGTTGAGTAAAAAGGGGATTCATGTCGCATATACTGATGTGATTGCAGTTCGGATGAAAAATCAGCCAGGAGGTTTGTACGAGGTTGCTGCAGCTCTTGCAGAGGCAGCTGTTAATATTGAGTATTCCTATGCTTTTGCAGGCTGTCATCAGGCAACTTTGATTTTAAGAGTAGATGATATTGATGCCGCAATTGATATTATACAAAAAAGTGGGGCATATGTTCTAAAACCAGAGGAACTTTTGTGTCCCTGTGAATGAAAGTAATTTTTTACTTCTTTTTTCTTTTTACCATTAGATGTATTCTTTTATTACGAAGCTTCCACTTGTTTCTCCCTGCCATGAGCATGGTCCAGTTTGATATCTGACAACGGTGAAGGTTGGGGTTCCAGTTGCTTGATAGAGTTCCATTGCACGTGCGTGTTGCCCGATATCATTGTAGAGCATGGCAATGTATTGTTGGAGTTCTCTGTTTGTTGGATCAAGGCGAAGAGCTTCTTCGTGTGCAAGGATGCCATTCTCAAAGTCATCTTCTTGTAAGTGAGCGTATCCAAGTCCTTTCCATGAGGGGAGTTGATCTGGGTTGAGGGTGAGTGCATAGTTGTATGCGGTGATTGCTTTGTCATACTGTCCGGTAATAAGATACACTCCTGCAAGTTTGCTCCAAATCTCTGCCTGATCTGGATCGATCTGGAGTTCATCAAGTAATGCATCAATCTGTGTGCTGTCTGATATTTGAAGGCCGGTAAGGGAGAGAGCCGTATAGTCATAGGAAGCTGATGCAGGTATGCATGTTAGAAGAAAGAGTATGCACATGAGGTAGATCTGTTTCATGAAGTAGTGTTGCTGTCTTGTTTTATTTCCTTTTGGGTTGTTTTTTAAGTTGAGATGAAAGTTCGTTTTTTGGTTGGTAGATTGAGATAGCATTTTTGAATGAGTAATGATATCCACAAAAAAGGGCTGATAATGGAAAAGAGATATGTAAAATCGAGAAAAGAGATCTCACAAGGAGATGTCAAAGCTCCATGTTTTGTAAGAATAAACCATATGATGGTATATGTTAGAGAGGAGATGCAAAACACCCTCAGGGCATAATTGATAGTGTGCCAAGAAGAGAAGGAGTGAGATGGTCATCAGCGAAGTGACAATATGATATAAAAGAGCCATTCCCACCATGGAGATATGATGGTATATGTCAGAAAAGAGATTTCAAACAATCCAGGGAGATCATTGATAATGATCTAAAAAAGAAGAGGACCTCATCAATGTGGTGTTAGCCAAAAAGCCATCCCCACCATAGAACAAACATAAGACACCATACCTCCCTATAAACCCGCTTTTTCTTTCATCTGTAAAAACCATGCCATATTCTGACCAAGCCTCCTCATCGTCTCGATTCCTTTCGTCAGCATCAACATCTCCAGGTGCAAGACCAAGTGCCATATTCCAGTACTTTGAGCCAATCGCAACCATATCATTTATCGTAAAAAAGTGCTGAATTGCATCAACAGTGAAGACAGTACCAGCTTTTCGTGACAAGAGATTGCCATTCACTCTCGTAACAAACCAAGAAGCAATCAATCAAAGCCTTTGTCTCAGCAGTCATGTCTGCAAAGTACGTCGGAGACGCAATAATAATACCATCAGCCAGTATCATCTCTTTTATGCGTGAATTCACAATATCAATTATAATAGAACAGGCACGATCTTGGTTTTCCACACATCAGAGACGACATGTCGGTGGTGATGAGCTCCCCCGTGTGTCTTGGTACTCGACCGTGATTAGACTTGTCCCCATGCATGACGATCATGAGGATCGTGACCCGCAGATCGCCTGCACCAACCGCGTAGTGCACTGGGATTTTCTTGTAGTCGAGATGATGAGACAAAACGATCCCGTAGTCGTCCGTGTTTCCTCGATCTTTGGTGGGGGCGTCCTTGGTAGGAGGACGATGCCCCCCCTGCTGCCACGAGCGCTATCAGCACCGAGTGT
>JAITWW010000008.1 GCA_031285085.1 Candidatus Methanofilum arcanum | reverse complement strand
ATGGTTGTTCATTTGCGTATTGGATAGCCCAGTAATAAGCGGATTTTCGACGCGAGTTCCAAACGGGACGTAGAAAGAACGGCATTTGTCACATATCCCATCAACGGAAGGTGCATTTGCGACGTGAGTGGACAAGCGGGCCACACAAAGAACGGCAGTTTAATGCCTCTTTAGTCATTCGACGAAGGAGGATGGCTAACGGGCAGGCGCGTCCTCGCCGTGCCTGGCGAGTTTGTGAAAAAATCTAGTAAAAGCACTTGGGGTATGCTTCCGTTGGTCGTATACCCGTCGAATGGTTATTCATTTGCGTATTGGATAGCCCAGCAGTAAGCGGATTTTCGACGCGAGTTCCAAACGGGACGCAGAAAGAACGGCAGTTTAATGCCTCTTTAGTCATTCGACGAAGGAGGATGGCTAACGGGCAGGAGCGTCCTCGCCGTGCTTGGCGAGTTTGGGAAAAATCTAGTAAAAGCACTTGGGGTAGGTTCGTATTGCTCACATACATGTGAACAAACCGAACCTACCCGTCACATGGTTGTTCATTTGCGTATTTGATTCCCCATGTTTATTCTCACAAATCGTGTGTTTTATATCCAATGTCGTCAAGTTAACACCCCAGTAACTACAATCCCCTGAAAAGATCATTTAAGAATGGATAATTACACCTCATTTACTATTTTATTTTTTTCACACTTTATAAAAATACATATTATTTTATTATTTGTCTGATATGAATATTTTCTTGATGGATTAACGGTTTTTTCCGGAGTTAGTTGGATGATAGCTCATATGTGATATACTTACAGTATAATACGAATACATATGTGCATAGATTGTGATAGATCTATAATTCCTCTACGCAGTACTGCGAATCAGAGATGGGGAATCGAAAGATGAAATTAGAAGATATGATCGAGGTTACGCACCTTGTACTGGTAGAACAGTCATATATGGATCTAGCAGATGAACGGTGCTCATATGATCTGCTGGCATTCAGCGCAGAGCAGGCAAAGGTACTGGTTGACGAGGAAGAAAATCCCCTATACATCGCAATCGGTGATGATAGTTCTGGATGGCTTGGCACAGGTTTCCTCCTGCATGCTCCTCCCCTCCCCCTTCTTGAGATGCTTGAAGAGATGGAATGTGAAGTATTCCAAGAACCACGAGACAAGATAAAAGCAGCTATGTGTGAATATTTCTCTTCGCACCTCCTTGCCTCAGTAACACCAGCACTTGAGGATCTCAATGAAAATCGTGTGCAACTGTTAAGAGACCTGCTTTTTGAGTACGCTGAGCACCTGATTGGGAGTTCATGCCTTGACTGCTGTTGTGGTTCAGGTGTAGGCTCTCTCGTACTTCGTGAGATGGGATGGAATCCACTATCTTTTGATAATGATGAGGCACTTCTCACTCGAGGTTTCGTCTCCAAGCGATTAGAGCCAAGTCAGACATTTTGCATTGATGCAACAAAACTCTGTGATTTCATTGATATCCCAGAAAGGGGAGTAGATCTTGCATTTGGATTCATGGTTGGAGAGATAAACAACTTCAGTCAGGGTGTCTGGGATGATATTCTTGATCAGATCTTTTTCCTCTCAAAACGTGCCTTCTTAACAGTTGGCACAGAAAAAGAAGCAAGGCTCATCGAGGAATGGGCACTGGACGCTGGAAAAGAAGTACTGGTGCATGAAAATCCCCGCGATATATTGTATGATAGATGGGTATGCGTTGTGTGGAATTCAGAATGAGAAAAGTTTTATATAGGTATAAACATAATATATATTTTGTAAACTCATGTTTAAGGAGGAAGATCAATGGTTGTAATACCCCCTGAAATAAAGGAACTATTTGCGAGTGTAAAAACATTCCCACTTGCAACGGCTTCAAAAGATGGAGTTCCAAATGTTGCACCAATGGGTGCTGTACATCTAGAGGGCAATAAAGTCTGGATTATGAATAACTTCATGAACAAAACCGCTGAAAATCTGAGAGAAAACCCCCAGGCAGCGATTTATGTACATAATCCAGAAACAAAGAGATGTGTGCAGGTAAAAGGCACGGTGACAGCCCATGCAAGTGGCCCCGAGTACGATGCATTAAAAGCAGTTCTTGATGCCAAGCTTCCAGGGCTTCCAAAAAAGGAACTCATGATACTGGATATCACTGAGGTCTTTGAGTGTATGCCTGGTCCAAAAGCAGGACAAAAAATACTGTAATTCTTGCCAACATTTTATCATTTTTAGCACTACAGTGACCATAGTAGTAGTTTGAATGAAAACTGAATACTTTTTAAAGTTCTTAGTGAGAAGTGCTCTTTTCCTCTGTATTTCTAGATGTTGAGCGTACAAAGGTGGCTGGTGATAAGCAGCAAACTGAAAGAAATATTGCTCAGCTTGCAGAGGAAAAAAATGAATAAACAAAAAATAAAGTGAATTCTCCAAATAATGAAATATTCAGGGAGAAAAAAATGAGCGAAATGACACCAACACCAGATTTCAATAGGGTCATTGCTATTATTGAAAACTCCCGCACCCGCGCATTGAAAGCGGTCAATAGCGAACTGATTCAGATGTATTGGGATGTTGGAGAATATCTTTCCGTTCTATGCACCTCGTCCTTTTTTGGTGAAAAGATCATTGATGAAATGGCCGCGTTTATCGCAAAAAATAATCCAGGCGTGAAAGGCTTTAATCGGCGCGGGCTTTATCGTATGAGACAGTTTTACGAAACATATAAAGACGATACATTTGTGTCACCACTGGTGACACAGATCAGTTGGACAAATCATCTGCTGATAATGTCAAAATCAAAGTCTCCAGAAGAACGCCGCTTCTACATGGAACTTTGCATCCGAGAACGTTATTCAAAACGCGAATTGGAGCGCCAGCTTGATAGTTCTTATTTTGAGCGGTATGTACTATCCTCAGGGAAACAACCGCCAGAGTTTGTAACGAGATAATCTCAAAAGTGATGAAATAGGCATAAATACATATTTGCGGCCATTTTGCTTGAAATCATTCTCGTTACAACTTATGTAGTTGTAACGAGGATAAATGCAAGGATATCTCATAAATTTTAAATTTAGGAGCATATATTTGTTTTCATCGTTACATGTTCGGGAGGGCAGGGTACAAAGTGGCGTTGTAGTGTTATCTTTGTGACACAAAGTATTTCGCAAGCCAGTGCATACCATCGGGAGATGGATGAACCTCAAGCATTGATGCAAGTTCCTGTGTCGTAATACCATTCTCGATAAGATATCCCATATATGCCGCTGTAAGAGAGCCTACAGGTGAACTCTCGTACATTGAGACGATCGCTCCGTCTTCTTTTGATGAAAGAATGCTTTTTCCTGTTGATGTATGTCCAATTTTCCAAAAGCTTCCAGATCCAACAAGAGAAGGCATGGCTGCATAACGTGCATCTGCATCATATGACTGGCACCAGCCATGTTCATAGTGGAGTTTGATTGCTTGTGGCACAATTTTTTGAGGTTTTGGGATTGGTTTTCCAAGCATCGCAGATGCAGCAGCTCGTCCTTCATATCGTGCATATGGTGTCAGATGTGGAGGACCACATACATCACCTGCTGCATACACTCCCTGGACTGAGGTTTCCATATGCTCGTTTACCACGATCTCACCAGATGAGTTTTTGGAAATACCCTCTATCATATCAGCATTTGGCCGAGTACCCGTGGCAAACAATACCATATCAGCAGGAATCGACTGTTCTTCTCCATCGCTCTTGATTGTCACACTCCCAACCATACCACTTCCAGGCTCAGTCTCCACACATGCCAGAACTGTAGTCTCTTCTAGAATCAAGATACCATCCAGATCAGCACGCACGCCTGCAACAACATATGATGGGTATTCACGCAGCAGAGTACTCCTGGCAATGATACTCACATTCACCCCAAACTGAGCAAAAATATATGCAAACTCAACAGCAACGACTCCTCCTCCAATGATAACAAGATTGATTGGAAGCTCTCGCTTTGAAAGCAAGGTGTGAGCTGTATATATACCATGTAACTCATTTCCTGGAATCGCTGGAACAAATGGCGAGGATCCTGTTGCAATTAAAAGCGCATCAGGAGTATACACCTCTCCATTGACTGTCACTGTCCTTCCTGAAACAGTTGCCTCACCAAAGAGAAGCTTCACCCCGGTACTGGTGGTTTCAGTATGCATGATTGAGGCCAGTTTCTTTTGCACCGCATATAATCCATCGAGTACATGAGGATATGAGATTGAAATAGGGTTTGTTACCACGCCATCTTCATAAAACATCCGTGCCTGTGCAAGATGGCGAGCAACGTCATTGAGTGCGCAGACAACCATACAGCCAGCATGCAGGCATTGGCCACCAAGTCCAGCATCCCGTTTCTCAACGAGAATAACCTCTTCACCCTCGTGACATCCTTGTGCGAGTTCCATGGCTGCGATCCGACCTGCAGGACCACCGCCGATCACCATCATCATAGAGTATGA
>JAITWW010000094.1 GCA_031285085.1 Candidatus Methanofilum arcanum | reverse complement strand
GATCCCATCAAAAACAGAATGCCAGAACCTCCTCCATGCAGCAGGATGTACGCCGCAGATCATTGCTCACAGCATTACCGTCTGTGAACTCTCCATGCTCATTGCGGACTCAATCAATAAAAAAAATCCAAACCTCGTATCCATTCCACATACTCAGGCCGGTGCTCTGCTACATGACATTGGAAGATCTACCTCTCACTCCATTGATCATGCATGTGTAGGAGCTGCAATCTGTCGCGAGCATCAGATTGATGAAAAAATCTGTACTATCGTACTCCATCACATTGGAGCAGGAATCATAGCATCAGAAGCCAAAGAACTCGGCCTTCCTCCTATTGATTATATGCCAACCTCTCTCGAAGAAAAAATCGTTGCCCATGCAGACAACTTAGTCATGGAAATGCGTATTATTCCCATTCAAAAACGAATTCAAGTCGCGAAAAAAAAAGGAATATCGCAAATTGCAATCAGAAGAATGATAGATCTTCATCATGAGATCAATGAACTATGCATGATCCCAATCGAAGAACTCCAAATCAAAAAAATACTATCCAAAAAACAGATAAAAAAAGCCCTCCAGGATGAAACACTAGACAGCACAGAAGAGTAACAATCACCAAATAGAAACATTATCCGGCCGATTCTCCACTCCTTGATGTGGATGCATCTAAAAAAGACCTACCTTCCTCATTTTGCAAGCTTCGCTACACCGCCTCAAAAAAATTGGTGCATGAAAAGAGATACTAGACCAGCGTCGACTCAACAATCTCTGCTCGTTCCACACCAGGGATATCATTTAAAGCCGCTTCTACTGCATCAGTCTGCCCTTCTGCATCTGGTACAACAACCACGACCTTTAGTGCAACAAGTCCAAAACCTATCGGTTCTTCACGAATCTCCTGAAGAGAAGGAACTTTATCCTTAATTGCAGCCTTTATCCCCTCACGATCAACCTCTGGGGACTCTGGCATAACCCGAATAAAAAGTGCTACATCTCCCATAGTTATGGCCCCAAAAATCCACAGTTAGTACAGATATAATCAACACTCTGCTCTCGACAGCGGTAACAACGACAGATCTCAGTCCCACATGCAGGACATCCAAACTCAACTGCACCCTCTTCTGCAAGTGGAGCCTTACATGAAGTACATACCTTCTCTCTCATTCATGATCTCCTAAATATCTTAGGTTATCTGTGAGAAGCACATTTAAAGATACAACCCAAGAACCCCACATATACCCATGTAAAAAAAAGAGAGGGCAAATTCAAACGATAAAAACCATAATACACGTTTCTATTCACCACTCTCATTGCTTTTTCCTCATCGCGCAGAATTACACAGATGAGTTCATTTTATAAATCAATTCATCATCACCCTACCCATCAAAAAGTGTAGGATGCCAAGAATCAAACTCCTCAAGATGATGGACAACATCATCAATGGTTGGATTCCATAATATGCAGTATGGTAGGACACCAACCTCCTGTGCCTGCTCACGCTCTCCAAACCAAACCTTTCGGCATGGAATCCGTTTAAATCCCTCAATCACAACATACTCCACTCCAAGAGCCGCATAAAGAGCAGTTACATCTCCAAGAGATGTATATGGAACGGTGATCACTGTTTTCTCATCATCAATTCCTGCAACAAAACATGCATCAGCCTCAAAAAACCGAGATGTATCCTTTACCCCCTGCTTCCCTGTTTCATAGCGATGATGCCCAAGATGCTTTATCACACCTATTTTCCCATACTTTGCAAGTACGGGAATGAAATTCAGAATAAATGTTGTTTTGCCAGTATTTGAAAAGCCAGCAATATGTATAATTTTCATTGCCCTCAACAAACCCGCGGGATAGGATCCCCAAGAGGAGGCTCAATAAACCGCTCTCCTCCTGCGATGGTCTCCATGATAACACCCTTCCCTTCTACAACATATCCACAGATGGCGGCATCCTTCCCATAGTGATGAGAACGAATAGCTTCAAGCACTACCTCTGCTCTGTCGGCTGCAACTCCCATCACAACCTTTCCCTCATTTGCAACCTCCAATGGATCAATACCAAGCACCGCAGCAGCACTTCGCACTCCTTCTCGGATGGGAAGATCTGCCTCTTTGATACGCACCTGCACCCCTGCCTTCTTCGCCATCTCATTGATTGCATTGGAAAACCCACCTCGTGTTGGATCCTTCATGGCGTGAACCCCTCCAGCAGCCATTGCAGCAGCAACAACCCCATATATCGGAGCAACATCTGAGACAATCTGATCTGAAAGATCAAAACCCTCACGAGTTACAAGAATAGAAAGTCCATGATCCCCAAGCGTTCCAGACACGATGATAACATCACCAATACGAAGAGCTGCATCTGAGATCACTTGTTCTGCAACTCCAATACCTGCTGTATTGATAATAATGCCGTCAACAGACCCCCGTTCAACAACCTTTGTATCTCCCGTAACAAGAGCCGCACCTACCTCTCCAAGAGCAGCATCCATAGATGCAAGAATTCTTTTTAGCTCATCAAAAGAAAACCCCTCTTCGATAACCATTCCACATGAAAGAGCCAGAGGTTTTGCTCCCATCACGGCAAGATCATTTATGGTACCTGCAACAGATATCCTGCCAATATCTCCCCCTGGAAAAAAAAGCGGGCGAACAACATGAGAATCAGTGGTAAACACAATCTTGTACTCACCACTCGCGCCAATGGGAATAACTGCTCCATCATCAAGAGCTTCAAGCCCAATACTTCCAGTCCCACTGGTCTTTGTATGAGATAAACTTGAGAGCAGATCAAGAACCTCTCCCATTCCTTCTCCACCAGCACCATGTATCATTGAAATCTTCATATCTTTCATCATCCCTCCATATTCTCAGTTTTCACGTCATTTCCATCGTCATCACCAACCTCAATCTCAAGGCGTGTTACCATTACATCCTTCCCTTTTACTACTGTAGGAAGTGCCCCACACACAGGACATACATAGATCTCATCACCAGTATACCCACACACACAGCTTGTCTTTGGTAAAACAGTTTCACACATCAGTTTTGCTTTTGCAAGTGCAGGATGATTATCTTCCTTTGCAATCGCCTCAAATAAAAAGGAAACCTGATCAGGGTTCACCATCGAAAGACTGCCAACCTCAACATATACTATTGTTACCGCTGTTGCACAGTAGTCATCAGCACAACGACGGGCTGTTAGATAGATATCATATGCAATACTATACTCATGCATATCTCTTCTTTTCCGCTTTTTTTTCTCTCATGCATGTACTCTTTTCTGTATCTGTTTTATGCTTCATTCGCTATGAACCTTTGATCTCTTTTTCTGCCTGTGAAAGGCGTCGATATATAAACATAATAACTACAATTATCACTGCACCTCCAAATAAGAAAATTGGATCTATCTTGAGATACTGCTCAGCGGAATAAAATCCAAATGCAAGCAAAACACTCCCAAGAAATGAACCAACAGAGACGGTAATCGCGATACTCCATGAAGACATACCAATCATCTTTCCAAGAACAGGACTTGCAATACCTCCACTCCCTTGAAAAGGAAGCATAACAAAAAGCCCAAGTCCAAGACCAGATATTTTTGCAATCAATGGAAATCGATTCAAAAGTTTTGTTCCTGCCTTGACACATGCTGCTACCCATCCTCCAAACACAGGAGCTTTGCATATGAGATCAAAGTTCCAGACCATGAACATGCAGCTTAGGACATCAAGCACCGTCATAGAGATAGCCATCAAGTACCATGAAAAACCAGAAGCAATACCCAGTGGGATGATTGTTTCCTTTCCTGCGGGGGGGATGAAATAAAAGAGCATTAATGCCGCGTGCGGATAAAATTTATCTGGTATGTAGATGTACTTTAAGAAAAGAAGATATGCTGCACACAAAATAAAGGGTAAGCTGAGCTTAAGCGCCCGTAATATCAGTGGGGAGACATACGCCTTCATCAAAGGAGGCGTGGAAGAGGAGAGATAACCTTCATCTGCTACAACATCGTCTTCTTTTATCGCACCCATGCTATCATGTATCTCTTTTTGTCTGCGGCAGGTAACCCTGCATATGTGACTGTCATGAAGTGCTCTAATAACCCTTTGTCATTGAGATTTTCAATGCATAGCATCGGTTTTTCTCCTTGATATGGTAGCTCTTTGTACTATCTTGCATGAGTACTTGTTTGTCATGGTTTTGATGAGTCACCCATCATCATAAATTATAAATATATACTAAAATCACTAAACATCATTCGGAACTATTGTTTGCACCACTCAACAGCACAACAAAGTACTACATACTGCCACATATGCTAAGCGGTGTCATGTATGCACCGTACACAAACTGTCCTTGTGTTGCACTCCTTATGCAATGATGCGAATACCCTGATTATCAACAGCTGTTTTAATTTTCAGCGTAAGCCCAAGGGGTTCGATAATAGAAGTAACTGCATCCTTCTCTTTTTCCGTCACAATGACAATAGAAGGTCCAACAGAACTCATGCCAACAAATTCAAGTCCTGCCTGACGCAGATTGTGCATATATTGATACATCTCAAATGAATGATGCTCGATCTCTGCCCGTTTCGAACCACGAAACTCGATCTCCCACATAATATCCCCCATACGCCTGATATCTCCACGCACCAATGCTGGAAGCATGTCCATCATGATATAGTATGCTTTTTGTTCACGGTCTTGGTAATCAAGGGTGCGGGCTTTGTTCATCAAAAGTTCAAACTCTTGATCTCCTGATGATGATGATTCTGATGGAGGAATAACGACATATACATTCTTATCTTTTGCAAACTCGTGCTGAAAAACAATTGTTAACCGATCACCAAGTACGGCAAATCCACCATAGCAACATGCTGCAGGACCAACTCCTGTTTCAAATCCAAAAGCAACATGTGCATCATCAGTCTCTTCTACATAATTATGCCCAACAAGGTACCTCAGTTCTTCACGGCTAAGTGGATCTCCAACAGCATGATTCAAGGCCACAGCAAGTGCCATAATGATAGTACTCGTTGATCCAAGCCCTACATGGAGATAACTGTGATCCTGTGCTTGAATAGAAAATCCCCCAGTATATCCAACGGTTTTCATGAATACCCGGGTAAAGTGTTCGATAAGAGGAGCTCTCGTATACTCAATCTCAAGCCCAGATGGCGTGCAAGATGTGGTAACTGTGCAGTATACCTGAAGAGCAAAGCCAAATCCTCCACCCCCAGGAGTTCCAGGAGCAAATCGATTCATATCAAGTACTGATAGGTGAGCTCTTGCAGGAGCAATGACCCGTACTGGAGATGGACTTGGAGATAAGTGATACTCTCTCTCAAGTCCGATGGTATGTATATTTTCCCCTGGTCGAAATGAAGTGAATTCAAACTCCATCAAATCAAGGTCGCCGCCACGAATTTTCATGTTTCACTAACCTCTATCAAAGAAAATGTTTTTCGAAGAGACAGAGAGAGGAATGGCATATGCAATCGTGCATTTAGGAAGAAGATGCAATGAAAGTGCAGCACATCCTCCACTAAAGAGAATACGGTTATCAACATTATGTATTGAGGCTGTTTTTACCGCAGAACCAATTGCAATGCCAAGATCTGTGACACGTATTGCACAGTTTGGTTTAAAGAAACTCTCCCCTTGCACAGATTCACAGAGTTCACTGCACAGAGATTTTCCGCAAGCTCCACAGTTTAGCCCTGCTGTTTCATCTCCGCGGCATCCAATGAACACACATGCACCAGAGCGTCTAATTGATGCAGCATCTCGGCTGAAAAATGGAAGCTCTCGTTCTTCTCCCATCTCTTCCATTCGAGTAGCAACGTTTTTCAGTTCCTCTCGCATGAGGGTTTTTGTGACAATAGTATCAACCCCTTTTCCTTTTGGAGCTGTTTTCGCTGACATTTCCATGAGTGATGCAATGATCCGCAGACCTTCATCAAAGTCCATGTCTAACATAGATCGAGATGACTAATAAGAGTGTTCTATTATTATGATGAAAGAGAGATTTTCCATCTCAGCTCTGTTTTTTTGTTGGCTTCTTATTGTTTGCTTACTCCAATAATACACACGCCAATTACCACACATGCGATTCCAAGCCATGTAAGAGATGAGATCTTTTCTCCAAGCAGCAAAACAGCAAATAATGAGATAAGTACAATGACAAGCCCTCCTCCTATTGATATTGCAATATGAATATCGTACCTTGACAGTACAATAAAGTACACGATCATTGAGATTGCATAAATAACACATCCAAGTATGAGATATCGATATGCAAGAATGAGTTGGAGCAGATCTGCACAAGATGTAATGAGATAGGAATGGTGTGGAATGGACATTCCTTTTTTCATTACAATCTGGGCAATAGCACTAGATAAGATCCATATCGCAAGTAAAATGAGTGATCTTTGTATTATCATGTTTGATCACTGTTTTTCTTGAGAAGAAATTTCAATGCCAGAACATATGATCGAAAGCGTTTCATTCCTGTTGGTGAGATGAGATCCTGAATAAGGCGAGGAACAGTTCTCATTCTAAAATAAAACCGCCTATACATTCTCTTTTGTGATGCAATGAGATACGCAGAGCTAAGGCCATGTGGAACAAATACAGGAGACCAGTAATTAAATCGACTCATATTTGTTGCATCAAGTGTACCATACTGCTCTGCTTCTTTGTACTGCACCGTTCCTGGTATGGGAGTATTTATGGTGACCACGATGTCATCAAAGGGAACATCAAGAGCAAAATCTATGGTTTTTTCTATTGATTCTTTTGTCTCTTTAGGATGTCCTATGATAAAAAATCCAGATGTACTAATTCTCAGTCTTTTACAAGAACGTATAACCTCTCTTGCAGTATCTAAATTGATGTTCTTTCTAATCTTTTGTAATATTGCCTCGTCTCCAGACTCAATTCCAAATTTTATCTTCCAACATCCCATTTTTTTCATGAATGCAAGTGTTTCATAATCAACGGTATTCACGCGACTCATGCATGTCCATGAGATCTGAATCTCCTTTTGCTGTAATAAAGTGAAGATTTTTTGGATTCTTCCTTTTCCAATCGTGAATGTATCATCAACAAATGCAACCTCCCTCACCCCATACTGTTTTACGAGAAACTCAATCTCCGTTGCAACATTCTCAGGAGTTCTCTGTCTCAATTTCTGTCCAAAAACATTGCGATCACAGAATGTGCAATGGTTTGGGCATCCCCTACTTGTAATAATATTTACAACAGGAGTAAGGCGGTAGTTTGAAGGATCTGGATGATACAACGCTAAATCAGGGATAAGATCATATGCAGGAAATGGAAGTTGATCAAGATCTTGTATATATTCTCTTGGTGGATTTATTCTTACGTGTTCACATTCTCGATATGCAAGTCCATGCACTGTTGAAAGGTCATGCTTCTTTTCCAGTGCATGTAAAAGATCTACAAATGTAATTTCACCTTCTCCATAGATGGCATAATCAAAAGCAGGATGTTCCATTACATCCTTTAGATTAGCAGTTGCATGAGCTCCTCCGATTACCATTGGAAGATGTGGATATCTCTGCTTTACCGCTTGTGCAAGATCACAGGCTCGCATATATGCGACCGTGGTTGCGCTAAGCCCGATAATATCTGGCTTGATATCTTTGATTTTGTCAAGAATCTCTGAGTTATCTAATCTTTGAGCTTCAGCATCAATACAATGGACATCAAAACCATGGGATCTTACATATGAAGCAATATAATATATTCCAAGGGGAATCTGTTCCCCCCCAACCTCTCCAATATCTGAAGAATAACGTTCATACTTAGAGATTGGAGGATAGATTAACAAAACAATCATTTTTCCCTATTTCCCATTACATTCATGCTCTGTTCCATCCTCCAGAGGCTTTTTCTGATTATGGTTCATCGTCATGAAGGTGCTCGCTCTATTACCCATCTTTTGAGCTCACATCATCCACTTCATTCACATCATCCGCTTCATCCACTTCATCCGCTTCATTCACTTCTTTTTTCCTCTCGTTTTCGAACCTTGCGCACTCGAACAGCAATGCCTCGCTTTGATCGCTTCATCTCATCTGCTGACATGGCTGCTTTTCCTGTTGCCCATGCCCGTTTTCCAACCACAAGCACCTCATCCCCTTCACGAATATTAGGATCTGCATCAACCACCCCAGGGGCTAAAATATCTCCTTGTGGAACGAAATCATCGATATATACACGATATCCAGTCTCGATGAGCTGCCATCCATCAAAGGTCGGGCGAAGCATACCAGAGGGATCGATTGAAAAGAGTTGTCTTCGGTTTTTCACAACAATTTGCTCGGGATATCTCCCTTTTACTTCAATACCCTGTTCTAGGAGCTCCTGCCCAAACTGATATGAAAACATCCCATGTGCATGGCGCCTCTTTACCTTTGCAGATCAAAAAAGGGTGTTCTT
>JAITWW010000071.1 GCA_031285085.1 Candidatus Methanofilum arcanum | reverse complement strand
TCATAGAGGCAGGATGCAAAGTAATTGTCGGCAATCGAATGAAGGGTGCTGGAAGTCATTGGTCAAAGGAACATGCCGAGGAAATGATAGCCATTCGATGTGCGGTCCGAAATGATGAGTTCCTCGATTCTTATCTTCACTATAGCACGTCAGCCGCAACAGCTACTGCATGAAAGCAACAACTTGCAGTTGGGTCTTACCCCAAAATTTGGGATGCACCCTACGAAAAACCTCTCCTGATCCGAAAATATCAATTATTTCTTATATGGATTGAAGCCAAATAGTACTATGACAACGCTCGCCCTCTATGGTGTAGGGGCTATTGGTGGTGGCATCGCTCATATTGTAAATGCACATGACACCGTTGATAAGATTCTTTTATATGATGCAGTAACTCCTTTTTTGAATGCGCAAAAACTTGACCTCATGCACGCAGGACGCAAGGCTGAGATCTCAACAGATCTTAGCGAATTTGCACAAAGTGACATCTGTGTTTTTGCTGCTGGAACTGCACGCAGCCCAGATATTAAAACACGAATAGAACTCCTCCATGCAAACATTCCGGTTGCCCGCGAATTCATCGGCCATATGAAAGGATTTGATGGAGTCCTTATCACGGTCAGCAATCCAATGGATGCACTAAACTACTTCTTCGCAAAAGAGTTAGGAATAGACCGCACTCAAACTATTGGATTTGGAGGGCAGCTTGACAGCGCTCGATTTACCCGCGCACTGCAAAGTCGAGGCATACATGAAAAGGGATATGTCATTGGTGAACATGGTGATAGACAAGTTCCCGTGTACTCACAGCTACAGACAACGTTCTCCAAACAGGAACAAGATGAACTCCTTGCTGAACTTCGTGGATCCAGCATGGAGGTCATTAAAGGAAAAGGCGGAACCGTGTTTGGACCTACCACACATGTCGCAGATCTCATTCATGCGATCAGCACCGATCAAAAAATAGACATTACCTGCTCTGTTGCCGTCGAAGGTGAGTACGGCATTGAAAACTGTTCAATTGGACTTCCGGTGACGATTGGAAAACAGGGAATCTCAGCGATTCATGAATGGAAACTTGCTGACTCTGAACAGACTGAGCTTCAAGCTGCAGCAGAGTTCCTGCAAGAACTCTGTCGTAACTCATAAAAACTATGGAAACTGATGCATCAAGAGACGGATCACAATCATCTCTGCTTGGATTTCAAGCAGAAGGTGAGAGCGAAAAAGAAACAACGAAACGAGATCCAAATGAACTCTCCCTCTCTGTGCAACAGATAGAGTACAGCACACAAGGCGCTGAGACTATCATCCATCTCTTTGGACGTGATGAATCTGCTCGCTCTTATCATATTCAGATCACTGGATTTCGACCGTACTTCTATGCACCAGTCTTCCAAATTGACCAGAAAAAACTCCCCCACCAGATCGTAGATATCGATCAAGGCCTCTATCACACGATTCAAGGACAGGAGGTTCGAAGGTTATACACCGCACGCCCAACAGATGTCCGCGATATACGCCATCAATTCACTCATTATGAAGCAGATATTCCATTTGCTACTCGTTATGCCATTGATCAGGGCATCACCAGTGGCATTCGCTTTTCTTTAAGCAAAGCACGACTGCATGACTCCATATATGAGATACCATATCAGGACATAACACCATGTGAGATCATTACCCCATCTCGGTACTGCATATTAGATATTGAATGTGAAGATGACCGTGGTGGCATCCCCTATCCAGAACGCGACAGCATCATCTGTATAACCTGCTGGGACTCATTTGATGATGCATACACATCCTTTATCGTTCAAAACTCAGAAAAAACGATTCCCTTTGAGTATCCTATCAAAGAAGCGATCCGGAGCACAGAGCTCTCGGTTCAGATCAAGGTCTTTCCAACAGAAAAAGAGATGTTACTCTCTTTTGCTGCATATATTAAGGAAAAAGACCCTGATATTCTAACCGGCTGGAACTTTACCCAGTTTGATATGCCATTTATTGCTGGCAGAATCAGAGAACTTGGCATTACTGGAGATACTCTTGCCCGCATATCAGGTTCATCTGAGCGTTCTTCGATACGTGGGAGAGTTGCATTTGATCTCTTAAGTGCCTATAAGCGCATGCAGTCATCAAAGCTGGAGTCATATCGGCTTGATGCCGTCGGAAAACATGAGGTCGGTGAGGTAAAAGCATTTCATTATGAGGTTGGCATGACCTCACGATTTTGGAAGACAGATCATGCAAAGCTTATTGAATATAACCTCAAAGATGTCGAGCTTTGTGTAAAAATCAATCAGAAAAACAGTGTTATTGAGTTTTATCAGGAGATCGCACGGTACGCTGGCTGTCCCCTTGATCGAACCCTCAATAGCTCTCAAGTTATTGATGTCTATGTGCTTCGAAAAGCATTCAATCGCTTTATCCTTCCCTCAAAAGGTTTTGCAGATGCCAATGAATTTGAAGGTGCTACAGTATTTGAGCCAAGTAAGGGCCTGATTGAAAATGTGGTTGTATTGGATCTCAAATCACTCTATCCCATGGCTATGATGACCATGAATGCATCTCCTGAGACAAAATCCATTGATGGAGAGTTTGTTGCACCAAATGGGATCCGCTTTAAACGCGAGCCTGATGGGCTAACCAGGAGTATTATTCGTGAGTTATTGCAAGAGCGTGATGAGAAGAAAGCTCTTCGAAATACTTTTGCATTTGGCTCAGATATGTATCATCTCTATGATATGCAGCAAAATACCATCAAGGTCATTATGAACTCATACTATGGGGTGAGTGGATATGCTCGTTTTCGGCTCTATGATCGCGATATTGGCTCTGCTGTGACCTCGGTTGGGCGGGCCATTATTACTCATACGAGGAAAGTTGCTGAGGAGATGGGGTATCGTGTTGTGTATGGTGATACAGACTCATGTATGATTCATCTTCCAGCCGTTGATCTTGATCAAACCATCGAGCGCGCACAAGAGATTGAATCAAGATTGAATAAGAGTTATGATAGCTTTGCCAAAGATGTGCTGCACGCTGATACCCATTATTTCTCTATTAAGTTTGAAAAGGTGTATCGACGCTTTTTCCAAGGTGGCAAAAAGAAACGCTATGCAGGGAGTTTAATCTGGAAAGAAGGGCAATGTGTTGATGAAACCGATATGGTTGGATTTGAAACAAAACGCAGTGACTCGCCAAAGCTGACTCGTGATGTGCAAAAGGAGATGATGGATATGATTCTTCGTGGAGGTGATCTGGATAGCGTATTTTCAGATGTAAAAGCATATCTGGGAGATGTGATTAAAGCATATCGTGCCGGAAAGTTTTCACTTGATGATATCGGTATCCCTGGTGGTATTGGGAAGAACCTTGATTCATATGAGAGTGATGATGCGCATGTCCGCGGTGCAAAGTATGCAAATCAATATCTTGGAGCGACATTTTCGAGAGGGAGCAAGCCAAAACGGGTGTATATTAAGCAGGTTCTTGGTACATACCCAAAAACTGATGTGGTCTGCTTTGAGTATGGCGATCTCCTGCCGCCTGCATTTGTCGTAGATAATGAGCTTATGCTCGATAAAACGATTAAACAGCCAATATCACGAATTATTGAGCCGATTGGGTGGACATGGACTGATGTTGATCCATCAAGAACAACGCTTGCAGACTTTTTCTAACTTTCTAACGATGTCAAAAAATCCATTTCATGTTATGATTGTTCCAACACTTGGATGTCCTTCAAACTGTGCCTATTGTTGGAGCTCAGATGAACACTCACCGGTGATGAAAAAGGAGACGATAGATGCAGTTGCAACTTGGCTGCAAGATGCATGGGATGGGCCGGTAACGTTTACATTTCATGGGGGCGAGCCCTTGCTTGCAGGGTATGATTTTTTTTCATATGCCTTGCCTTTGCTTGCAGAGCGTTTTTCAGAGGTACAGGCTGAGTTTGCGATTCAGACAAATCTGTGGTTGATGACACCTGAACTTGCGGAACTATTTGCCGCGTATCATATTCCTATCGGGTCAAGCATCGATGGTCCAGAGGATATTACCGATAGTCAAAGAGGGAGAGGATATTTTGAGAGGACGATGCAAGGGTATCAGATCTCACGTGAAAAGGGTTTATCTGTTCGTTTTATCTGTACTTTTACTTCTCGTTCTATTGCGCATAAGGAGGAGATTGTTTCATTTTTTGCAGAGCATGGGTTTCCATTAAAGCTTCATCCTGCTCTGCCATCTATGAAGTCAGATACGCCATCTGAGTGGGCACTTGAGCCAACAGAGTATGGAGATCTCTTGTCATATCTGCTTGATGTGCAGCTTTTGCATCTTGATGAGATGACGATTATGAATATTCATGATCTCTGTCGCTCTGTTTTTACTGGATATGGGTCAGTGTGCACATATGCAGATTGTATGGGGTATACATTTGCAATAGGCCCAGATGGAAGTATCTATCCTTGTTACCGGTTTATTGGGATGCCTGCATTTGTGATGGGCTCTGTGCATGATGTTCCAAAGCCAACTCGTGAGGATCTCATGAACTCTGCTGCTGGACGAGTTCTTGATTCATTTCGTGAGGTGGTAGATCGGAGTTGCCAGGGGTGTCGGCATATCTCATCTTGTCGGGGCGGATGTCCGTATAATGCGATTGTTCCAACTGATGGAAAGATGGAAGGAGTGGATCCCTATTGTGAGGCATATAAGCGCATCTTTGATGAGATCCGTGATCGTCTAGATACAGAGTTGTATGCACCAAAAAAGCGTTCAAAGCGGGAACAACGTAAAAGTGTTGATGGGATACAGGGATTGGTTCAGCGGCTTCAATAGCTGATGAAAGCACGATTTATATGTGCTCATATCATCAGTACTGGTATGACACGATATATGGTTGGTGATTTTTGTGATATTCGAACGCTTGAACACGTAACACCAGAGCGAGTTATTTTATATTTTGAACCAGAGTTAGCACAAAACTCTACATATGCCAAAGATCTTGCAACTCACGCGGATATTCCTGTGCATATGTGCCCATTTATTGAAATCTCTGAGTTTTTAAGTTTTCAGCGGGAGATGTCTCCGATGTTTGATGACTCCCTTGCTGTTGTTCCGTTGATGATTGAGATTGTTGGGATCGAGGAGCATGAAGGTGTTTCTTATATAAAAGGGCTGCTTCCTTTTCTTGACGAGGTTGATTTTGAGGGAGAGGAGAGCGAATCCTGAGTTCTTTTGTGTTTTTTAAAAGTCTTTGAGGCTTATTTCTTCTTTCTTCTTCCTTAACATAAAAATTCAAAACTTCTCTTCTCTTTTTCAACTCTGCCCCATGCATTGCCATGCATCAAAGCCATATTCCTGAAAGGAAATTATCAAACAGACATTATACCAATTATACTCAGGTACTATGCAACATTCCCAGATTGAAGAACGTATTAGCTATTTTGAAGCAGAA
>JAITWW010000027.1 GCA_031285085.1 Candidatus Methanofilum arcanum | reverse complement strand
ATGCTGAGATATTGGCGAACGTTTTCCTGACGTCAGGAAAACGATAAAAATACCTAATTCAAGGGAAAAAAAGGCCATTGATTGTAAGCTGACTCTGCATACTTGTTATCTCATTGTTCAAAATGGCATGAACATGAGTAAGATGTGGTCTGTGAGGTATGTTGGAGGGTCGTGATGTGGCTCTCAAAGCTTATGAAGATTTGAAATCGTTCAAACTATATCACCTTGACGTAGGTTTGCTCCGTGTGATGAGTGAACTGTCACCAAGTGCGGTATTGAATGGAATTAAGGTATTTGAAGAGTTTAAAGGTGCACCCACCGAGCAGTTCATCTTATCGGAGCTGGTTGGAATGGATTTCATCAGGGTATTTATTACTGGACTTCAGAAGCAACAGCAGAGATAGATTTTGTTTTTGCAGATAGTAAGGATATTTATCCTGTTGAAGTTAACGCAGGAGTAAATCTACGTTCAAGGAGTTTGAAAGTGTACCGTAAACGATATACTCCAAAGCTGGTAGTTCGCACGTCTCTATCTAATCTGCGTCACGATGATGGACTTTTGAACATACCTCTATTTGCTTTGTTTAACCTTGAGAACTATCTACGTTCATGTGGCCATGCAAAACCACGATTAGGGTGAATAACTACCTTTTTTGGGTATTATACTGCGATAGCTTCAAAAGGAGTGCATGGGTAACCATTTTCCACTTCTTTATCCTTTTTCCCCTTTATGCACTCTTTTCTGAATATTATGAATCCAATCGAATTCTCACCGAATCAGCATGAGCCTGCAGCCCTTCTGCATCTGCAATCTTCTCGACTGTGTCATGAATCTGCATTAACCCCTCTTTTGTTATCACCTGCACGGTAGATGACTTTGTAAAATGTGAGACATTTAACCCTGAGTATCTGCGTGCTTCTCCTGCAGTTGGCAGCACATGATTTGTACCTGAAGCATAATCCCCACATGCAACAGGCGCATAGGAACCAATAAAAATGGAACCCGCATTCTGGATCTGTGATAAGAGTGCAAGGGGTTCTGCGACCTGTACAGAAAGATGTTCTGGCGCTATTGCATTTGCAACACTGACTGCCTCATCAAGATCTGAAGTGAAAATAACACCTGCATTTTGAAGAGCCACTGAAACAATCTCCTTTCGGGCTGTTTTTTTCACTTGAATTTTGATTTTCTCATCTACCAGGGCTGCAAAAGATTCTGAGGGAGTAATCAAAATTGCTACAGCAGATGGATCATGCTCACACTGTGCGATAATATCTGCTGCAACAAACATTGCATCTGCAGAATCATCTGCAATTATTACAACCTCTGAGGGCCCTGCTAGAAAATCAATTGCAACAGTTCCTTGCAGAAAGCGCTTTGCAGCTGCTACATATGCATTTCCAGGCCCTACAATCTTATCAACACATGGAATTGACTCAGTTCCATATGCCATGGCAGCGATTGCCTGTGCACCACCGACCTGATAGATCTCATCAATTCCACAGATCGCACATGCAACAAGTGTTAATGCAGAAGGCCCGTTCTCTCCAGGAGGTGTACATAAACAGATCTCTGAAACGCCAGCAATACGAGCAGGTGCTGCACACATTAAAACCGTTGATGGATACGCAGCTTTTCCCCCAGGAACATAGATTCCAATCCGTTCAAGGGGTGTTACCTTCATACCAAGCAGGATGCCAGGGCCCATCTCATGCAGCCAAAGATCCTTTTCCTTCTGTAACTGATGAAACATCACGATACGCTCAAATGCATCCATAAGAGCCTGAAGAATCTCATCATCTACCTCTTCAAATGCATTTTGAATACTCTCCTCAGAGACCATCAGTGTATCTAAAGAAACGCCGTCAAATCTCTTGGTAAACTCAAACAGAGCCTCATCACCACGAGAAGCAACTTCTGGAATAATCTCTAAAAGTGCGTCCGAAGCATCTTGAAAAGATGCAAAACGGTGCTCTACCAACTGATTTACGGTAATGTGCCGTAACATAGGTACAGATCTATCTCTCAAAGATGAAAAAATGTGTATTGTGCGACAAATATACTATCTATTATATCATCTACTTTTCTCTTCTCTACCATCTTCGTTCTAAAATAGAATGTACTATCTCTCGTGAGCTACAGTATGTGTACTCTGCATATTTGCCGATTCGAACAACTCGTGCAGAGATCCCTCTCGCTTTCAGTCTTTGCTCAAGATCCTGTTCTGAGAAATGTTGGTCACAACCAAGAGTTATTATATCTGGCTGGATCTCCTCTATTGGACGCATCATATCCATAGGATCACCAAGACGAGCAGAGGTTACGAGGGACAAGGCAGATACCATCACCAAGCGTTGCATCTCTGGAACAATGGGTGCAGGCTTGTGCAGTACGTTTTTATCTCGAGCGACAATGACATGCAACTCATCACCAAGTGCCCGAGATTCTTGAAGATAGTACAGATGACCTGGATGAAGGAGGTCAAATGTTCCTGTTGCAACGACGATCATTTCACACTCTCCCTCCTCATTTGATTTCTCTTTTATTTATTATCATCTCTCAATTCATCTACGTAAACCTTATTTTCATCCTCACCCGTTCTCATCCCAGTCATCATCTCCAACAATATATAATGTGTATGGGCTTCCATCTGCGTGAAATGCTCTCCACGAATCTCTTGAAAATGGAGAGCCAAAAATGAGATGACACTGCCCGCCAATTTTTGCAAAATGTAAAACATCAGTAAAAGATGGACGAAGTATTCCATTTGGATGACTGTGTGCAGTTCCTGCAAGGTTTACCATAATTGGGCGAACATCATCTCTGATATATGCCATCACTGGGCTTGTGATCGTTCCAGGAATAATGAGAACATCATTAATAATTCCATCTTTATGAAGAAGTTGCGCTAAAAATTCATGTGGATAGCTGTCCTTCCCTATCTGAATGAGAAGGGAGAGGACATTTTTTTGAATTCCCTTGATATTCATATTTATATATTGTTAAATTTAGTTATGCTTGCTCTATTTATATTCAGGTGTGAATTTTTCTATTTGCAGATCATGATTGTGTGTCAGATCTCTGGTTGAAAAGTTCCAACAATTCTCAGTCGTTCTCCTTCAAGATAATGAAGTACTATCTGTGCGCCTTGGTCAAACACAAATGACCTGTCACAGATAAGGGTAAGCATTGGCGAACGTGTTTCATCCCCTGATATTGCACTGACTCGACATGGTGCAAACTGCATCCAATATCCTGCATACAAAATCATCTGCTCTTTTAGTGGTTGTTTCCACCATGGAACAAGTGAGATCTTTCCATGTAGTTCTTCTGCTGCAATAAGCGCATTATCTGGAGCAAGTACATACCCACGATCTAGTTCATCAGCAGTCACTCCTTTCAATGCAAGGCCTACACGATCTCCCTGATATGCTTCATCTGCATCATCATCATGTTTTTGAATCGAGCGCACCTGTGCTATCTTTTTTGTTGGCCAGACAAGCAACTGGTCATGCTTCTTTACCGTTCCTTTTGCAATGCAACCTAAAATGACTGTCCCAATTCCTTTTACATTAAAGTGATGGTCAATTGGTATAATTGCAGGTCCGTCTGAGGCAGAGGAAGAGAGGGAAGCATCATGCAATAACTGTTCACGAAGTGCTGTAAGATCCTCTGATACATAGCTATAGTTCTCCAGCACTGTTCCTGCAATAAGTGGTTTGATTGAAGTTTCATCGATATAATTTTTGAGTATAATATATCCAGAACTCACCTGTGCAGCATTTAACATCACAATACACTCACCAAGTGCAGCAGAGATCTCATCAATTACGAGAAGTGCTGCATCTGAGAGTGCTGCCGAAAAAAACAATGATGATAGTTTTTCTGGATATCTTGTTGGTTCGACAAGGGTAACGGTATCATTGGCACGTTTTAGATTATAGAATGTAATATCACTCTCAGTCCCTTTCTTTGCAAGCTCTTTTGCAATTTCAGAGGGTCCAAGATATATGATAGTGAGATTTGGCATCAGTACACATAACACTCGCTTGGTAAAAGAAGTACAGTAGTGGTAGTGGATTGTGTACGGCATGATCCTCATGCATAGAGCACCTTCTCCTTTTAGAAAAATCATCTCTCTCAAGTTCATGGAAAACGATGATCGTTATAGGCATAGTTATAGGCATACATAGATATAAGTCTGATAACGATGTGTGAGATAGTGACAGCTATGTTGTTTCCTCATGCAGATCTATCGATGCCAGACTCAGCTTCATGCTCTCCACATACCCTGTCCACGCGACCATATATTATTGTGAATGTTGCCATGAGTGCAGATGGGAAACTTTCCACGAAAGAACGTAGACAGGTTATCATTTCTGGAAAGGAAGATTTTTCACGAGTTGATGAGTTAAAAGCAGGATGTGATGCCATTATGGTAGGCATTGGAACCGTGCTTGCTGATGATCCATCTCTTACAGTTAAATCTGAAACACGAGTCAAAGAGCGAAGAAGTAACTTTAGGCCCCCTCATCCAATTCGCATTGTTGTAGATAGCATGGCGCGAACCCCTCTCGGTGCAAAAATACTGCATAAAGGAGAGGGAAAACGTATTATTGCAGTTTCACGTGCTGCAGACCCTGTTCGTGTAGATCAGTTGCGACAGGTGGCGATGCACAGTAGTGATGATATTGAGATTGAGTGTATCTTTTGTGGAGAGGACCAGGTTGATCTCGTAGAGCTTTGCAAAGAACTAAAGATGCGTGATATTCACACACTCATGGTTGAAGGGGGAGGAACCCTTATTATGGGTCTTTTTCAGGTAGGTCTCATTGATGAGCTCCATACTTTTATTGGAAACATGATAATTGGTGGTAAAAATGCTCCAACGCTTGCGGATGGGGATGGTTTTGTTTTTGAAAATGAGTTTATTCGACTTACCTTGCATACTGTTTCACAGATGGAGGATGGTGTGCTTGTCTCTTGGTATGTTCATGGATGTTCATAACAATCTCATAATGAAACCGTGATGCATATTCGTAGCTATGATCAACTTAATACTGATATGCAAGAATATATGATAAAAAGGGGATTTACGAAGTTGCTTGCCACAAATATGGTGGACAAACTCACTGAGCATTTTGAGTGTGAACCTGTGCAAGATGGTGATGTGTATCGAATATCCTATGGAGCTTTAGAACGGCTTGATGTTTCACTTGGTTCAGAAGGAAAAACACTTTGTGTCTCTTCTGTATCAAAGCAAGGTATTGATGATGATAAGCTCATTCTTGATACAAATCGCAGATTTCGCAAGTACCTCGATGAGGTAACTGGATATACCACAAAGGAACGGACAAAGAAAGCAAAAAAATTGGAAGGTTGATGCAGAAGTGAGGCTAATTTGCAGATCTTGGGGAAGGTGAAATAGCTGCTCGGTTGTGCATGGCATAACTCCATGTAGATTCGTATGGAACCTGTTTTGTATGGCTGCAGGTGTTTTCTTTTGTCACGATCTCGCAAAAAGTTGAATATCAGAGGAGAAGTATTCAAACAGTTTTTTCTATATTTTATCTTCATTTTTAGAATTCTGTTACGTTCTGCACATTTCTTATGTGTGAAATAAAGAAACTATTTATATTGTAACTTAACAACAATGTACGTTGCTCCTGAGAGCTTCAGCGCACATCCTTGGAGGATATTAGATGAAATTTAACCGATGTATAGCAATTATTACTGCAATTTTCCTGATTGCAATTTCAGGACTGGCAACTGCGGATGTTCTTCCGGGACAAGTTCCAGAGAACCAAATATTTTCCGTTGGTTCGTCTATTGATGCAGTTGGAGTCATAAATGAGGCTACTTCTACTGTCTGGCAGATTGGAGACAAAGGTCTTGATGCACTTCCAAACGCAACGGGACAACCAGGAAACCAGACTGTTCGTTCAGGAAGTATTGCCATTGTAACGTACTCAGACTTTCTTATGAGCAATGGTGGACAGATCGCTGAGGTCAAGACCTTCACAATGGATACGAAGGCAAAGACTGCAGGTCTGTACAACATTGAGACCCAAAAGGTTCTGACGTACACAAGCCAGAATGGATCCCACCTGATGGGTGCAGAATCATTTAGCCTTGATGTTGCAGGAAACTGGTCCACTGGTCTAGATGATATTGTCTGTGTCTTTTCAAGGGCTAACAACAGTGTAACTCCAGCATTCTGTAACAAGGTTACTGCATCATCCAAACTGATGTCTATTAACACCGCACAGGTTCAGACTATTGGTGGTCTGACTGCCGTTGGACAAGTGTCAACTGTCCCAGCAGCGCTGAACTATCAGATCTCAGTTACCCCTGATGTAAACTCCGCATCTGGATTTGCAGATGGTATTATCTCAACTGCTTTCACCGTCAGTGTTATGGAAGGTAGATCCGATGGTCGGATTCTCAATGAGACTGCAGAACCTGCCAATGGAGTATATACGAACACCAAGTTATTTGATCTAGAGTTCTACGACCAACTTGCATCAACTCTGACATTCGTTGACACTGCAACTGTTGCAGGTGGTATTAGCAGCTTCAACAAAGACTTTAACTACCAGTCAGGCATTGCCTGCTGTGCGTAAGTAAGTCCAAAACCCTTTGGGTTATCTTTTTTTTGAGAGTGTTTCGCGTGTGTGTGAGATAATGTAATTATCCATTTAATTCAATTTATATTATTTAATTTATTTGTTTCTTGCTCTTTTCTGCAGACTGCACTATCCTTTTGGAAAGTCAAGGCTTTTCGTTTTTTTGACTGTTGATACGTGATGTTTGCTCTGGTTGATAGTCAGATAAAGGTCCCAAGCCGTGGAATGTGAGAGATAGGAGAGAAAAAAAAGATATGATATGAAAATAGAAAAAATCTGAATCGTCCATGCATTGTATCTGGATTCAATTTGTTGAAATTAGGCAACATGGCAAAAAAGTGGTGCTTAAAATGATAACATGATAACTTGCACAACATAGCATCTGATAGATGGAAATATT
>JAITWW010000126.1 GCA_031285085.1 Candidatus Methanofilum arcanum | reverse complement strand
CCCTGAGATAGCAAATGACGACGGAGTCTGCTATCTTCCTGAGGATGATCTAGACGATGGTTTACAGGATGAAGACGATGATGAAGATAACAGCGGAGAATGCGTACTTCCTGAGATAGCAAATGAAGATGGGCTCTGCTATCTCCCAAAAGATGGTTTAGAAGGCGATTTAGAAGATGATTTAAATGCCAGCAACCAAGATGATGAAGGGCAGACTGGTTCACTACCGGCAGAGGAAGTATAAGCAGTGACTCTTAGAGTTTTCGTAAAACTAAAATTTACAAGTGAAAAAACATGACTCTACGAGTCTGTCCAGTGAATCTGGTTACATTGGACAGCTTACTTTTCTTTCCTCTCTTTTTTTTTGCGATTTTTCTTCTATTTTGCAGAGATGATCACTGTTGAGTTCATATTGCATTCTTTGTCTGTTCTCTTTTTATGCTCATCTGCTTTTGAACCATCGCTGATAATGTTGGATCTTCTTCAAAGACCTCGATAAACGATCGAATACAGCGAATCGTCTCAGGATGCAGTTCATGTTCCATATAACAGGCATCAACTGCTGCAATATCAGCTGGAACACTTGCCATCATTAAAAACTCACGCAGTGTATCATGTCGACACTTGATAAGCTCAGCAATCTTTCGTCCTTCTGGTTTGAAAACAACCCCTTCGTACTTGCGATACTCAACAAGTCCCATAGCATCAAGCTTTTTGAATAACTCAACCACACTTGATGGAGCGAGGCGTAACTCTCTTGCAACATCTCCTGTACGTGCATATCCTTTCTCTAAAGTAACATTCAAGATCGCTTCGAGATAATCCTCAGCAGTTCTACTCAGATTTTTGCAGTTATTTTTAATCATATACATTATTTTATTATTTTATCATTCTCATTCAGATCTCAATTATCATATCATCTTGGCCAACGATGATAGTAGGATCCTGAATGGAGTTGCGTACGATATCTTCTCGCATCTCTTTTGTTGTGTAGAGATTTGCACTGAAATGAATGAGTACCTGCTTTTTTGCCCGTGCAGCATGTGCATATGCTTCAGCTTCTTTTGGTGTGAGATGAAACCCTCCTCTTTTTTCCATATTCGGCAGATTTGAACACTCTAAGAAAAACAGATCTGCATCTTGTGCCAATGATGTTATCATATCACATGGACCTGTATCTGTGCAGAATGTAATGATCTTTCCAAGATCAAAACGGTACCCAAGTACTGGCTGGGAATGAAAAAGCCATCCTGTAGTTACAGAAAATGGAAACTCCACCTTTTCTTCAGAGAGCTCTTGAACTGTTACTGGATATGATAACTCTCTGAGAGGGATGGTATATGGTGTATCAATAAACGCTTTTACACGTTCTTTTGTTCCTTTTGGAACACAAATGGTTAGACCATGACGACAGGGAACTCTGGCAAGAGTATGTAAACCGGAGATATGATCAAGATGCAAATGGGAGAGAAATAACCAAAGTGGTGTTTTGATCTCATCTCTTATGTCTGCAATTTTATGAATCCCTTCTCCTGCATCAAGAATAATGGTGTAATCTGCTGTCTCGATAAGGATTGAGAGGGTATACCCCGTATGTGAAGAGTACCACCCATTTGTTCCAAGGAGCGTGCACGTAATCATTATCTTTATACTTATTACATCTGTGAGGCCTTATGTTTATATCTCCGAAATGTTTTCGGAATACAGAATCTTATCATCGTTACAAAGTCGTGCTAGGATGCGCACCAAAGTATCGATGACAACAAAAGGCCAAAGAGAAAACGGGGATTATCATCCTTCTTTGTCAGGTTGATTGTTTCATCATTCATCCTCTTCGTCATCATAATCATAATCATAATCAGGATATTGTTCAGGGGATTTCCCAACTGACTTGATAATTTCGATATCTTCAAAAACCATTTCTATATCATGTTTTATGTCTAAAACAACATCAAATCTCCATTCATCACCGAAATCGAATAGATACAGTATTCGCTGTTTATTAATTAACCGACAGTTGCCCAGGCAGAGTTCATCTGTAAACGGTGGTTCTTCTGAATAAGGACAATTTACCGCATATTTGGAAAAACGTTTCCCATCTAAGAAAAATGCATAGAGATGGTCATTATCAAACTCAAATCCATTCTGTATCGCAAGGTGCAGATCTTCGAATGTGTGCTTTGGCAGACAGCGGATAACACGGTAACATTTTTTACTCAATGATACCGTGAATTCAAACACGCGATTGTCACTATGAAGGTTATCGTACTCATACAGAATTAGTCTGATGTCAGCTATATCAATAGAACCTTGCGGAAAACAGTCCAAAAAAGGAGTAACAAATGATTCTACTTTGATTTCAAAGTTTTCAGATCCGCTTTGGTATAATTCCTCTTCATCTTCGGCGTTTATATCGTAAAAAAATCCAAAATGGCTTCCACCAGAATGAACATTTAACCATATATATTTTCTTTGCTCACAAGCGTCAAATATAGCAACACCGAACTCTGTCGGTTTTAATTGTGATATGGTGGGTGTGTTGAAATAGTCATCCCGTTTATCATCCTCTTCAAACATAATCAACCCCAAATCTCTCAAATTATGTGCACTTTTATAGAAAAGTTTCATCATGAATTGAACAGGATCACTCTCATAACTGTATAGGTGAACTTCATTCTCATTCTTTTTTATCCATCTATGAGAACCGTTTTTGGCTAATTGCGCGAAAATATTGTCAATCGATCTGATCACTATGGAACCAAAGCCACTCTCTTTGTATTGAGTACTAGCATCTACAAAACAAAACCAAATATAGAAAATTAATATATATTGCGAGAAAAGATTCATTTTCTTGAAATCTACATATTTACTCGTTGTAGTGTAGATATTTTTGCTGCCTCTTGTTTCGGCGTAGGCGATAAATCCAGCTTCTTTCGCAATCGAAAACCATAATGATACTGATGGGTACTGATGCATTCTATCCGTAGTCTTAGCTCCTGTTCGAGGATA
>JAITWW010000111.1 GCA_031285085.1 Candidatus Methanofilum arcanum | reverse complement strand
CCATAGCAGTTGTGTTACACCCGGTCTCATCCCGAACCCGGCAGTTAAGACAACTCACGTGGGTATTTGTACTGAGGTACGAGAGTCCTTGGGAATATATCTTCGCTGCTGTTTTGAAGTCGATACGTCTCTTTTGTGAAGTGAAATGCTCAGTTCGTGTGTAGATACTGTGGTAATAGCACATCTGTTCCATGGTGCGATAAGAAAAGATTTTTTTCATAGGTACCCAAACCAGAATTCCCGGACCCACATATTATCACATCATTTAATACATATAACAGCGTTTTAATATGTGAAGGTCACCGCGGCCTCATACTGAACGATGAAAAATATCTGATTGTATAAGAAATTGGCAAACAGAAAAGTATTCATCAGTACAGGGAGTCGAACATACGTGAACCGCCTGACGAACAAGAAACGTTGTTGAACAGAGAATAATCCATCGGATTACATCTACCAAAAGCTTGTTTACAAGCCAAGCTTCGTAAAATCTCGTTCTTTTCGATCACTCTGTCGAACCCCCAGCAAACTGCAAAAGGTTTCGACACAATCGTATGTGTACTCCTCATTCCTTCGTACAACACACGAAAGGTAAGCGAGGATGGTAAAAATGTTTAATGATCTCATAGATAAACGCAAAAAAAGCATCGTAATTTCTGAAGAGCACAAAAATAAGCGCAATGAGCTAAATGCTGCAGCAAGCCAGTATGCACGTGAACGAAACACACTCAACAATAAGACACGTGAATATGTGGAAGACGCACAAAAAAATAAAGAACTTCGTGATCAGTTCAATAAAGAAGTTCAGGAGCTCAAAGACAAGAGAAATGACTTCAATGAAGAAGCAAACAAACTCTTTGCAGACATTGACTCATTTAAGAAAGAACATGGTGGCGTCAAAAACAGGGGAATAAAAGACCTCCAAAAACAGATCGAAAGCCTTGAATTTCGCCAGCAAACAGAAGTGTTCTCTCCAGAAAAAGAACGTGAATTGATTGACAAGATCAAGCAGATGCGCGAACAGATGCGTGAACAAGAAGCTGAATTTGAGCAAAACAAAGAGATCCGCGAAAAAATCATGGTTGCAAAGGATCTGCGCAAACAGGCATCTGAGATTCATGAACATGTAACTAAACTTGCAGAAGACGCACAAAAACACCATGACCTTATGGTAGAATGCTATCGAAAAGCTGATACTTCCCGAGAAGAAGCAGATACTGTGCACAAAAAATTTGTGGAAGCTCAGGAAACCGCAGACACCGAACACAAACTCTTCATCGAATGCCAAAAAGAACTCCGTGACTATGATAAAGTCATTGGTGGCATGCGTAAGAAAGCAACAAAGAAACCAACGAAGACAACAAAAGAACAGAACAAAGAAGTGCGCAAAGAGGCAGAAGATCTCTTTGAAAAATTCCGTGGTGGAGAGAAACTCACAACCGAAGATCTCTTACTGCTCCAACGTTCAAAGTTCCTATAACACACTATCGTGTGATAACCTCCTATAATCCTCCTTTTTTAAGCGAATTTACGTAGTACCCTTCCTTTTTTAGAAATTACTTAATACATAGCAGATCTATACATAACTGAGAAAACGAAAATGCCTACATCACGAACCCTTGTTCTAAATGTTGATCGCGATGATGATATTGGATTTAAAGCTGATATTGTAAGCCCAGTAATAGGACGAGATGCATGCCTTGATGCAGCAACTCGCCTTGCACTCGCAGATCCTGAAGACTCTGATGTAAATGCTATTTTTCAAACCATTGCAACGTATGATCGTCTTAGAAAAGAAGGAGAAGAGGTTGAAATTGCCATCATTGGTGGAAATCACTTTCGATTTGTTGAGGGAGATCGAAAGATAGGAAGAGAACTCTCCTCTATCATATCAGAAGCAGAGATTACAGAGTGTATCTTAGTAACAGATGGTGGTGAGGATGAGTATATCCTTCCCATCATCCAGTCACGTGTTCCAGTTACATCCATACAGCGTGTTGTTGTCAACCAGATACCAAACCTTGAGGGAACTTATTACATCATAAAAAAGATCATAAGCGATCCAAAAATGTCAAAAGTTTTCCTTGTGCTCCCTGGACTTGTTCTGCTTTTATATGCTATCTGCTATGGCCTCAACCGCCCTGAAATTGCAACCATGCTTATGGCAGCCGTTGTTGGTGGATACTGTTTATATAAAGGGTTCGCACTTGATGACCTCCTAAAAGATGAGATTAGCGACTTAAAATCAACCCTAGTTCGTGGGCGGCTCTCCTTTGTTACCTATATTGGAGCTTTCATATTTACCATAACTGCCCTTCAACAAGGACTCCAAGCATTAAGCACGTACTGGGATGGTAGTGGAATATTTCCAATGCTTCTCCTCTTTGTCTGGGGTTCTATGCTTTGGTTCATGATAGCAGGTATTATTGCATCTCTTGGACCGATCATTGATGGGTTCTTGTATGATAAAGATCACATGATCAAAGTTATTTTCCTTCCTTTCTTCATAAGTGCTGTGTGTGTATGTGCGTACGGTGCTTCAAGTTACTTGCTGGCAGATTATGGATTTTCTGGATTTCCAATAGCTCCAGACACAGGGCTGCTATACATCATCTTTGGGGCAGTAAGCGGTCTTATCAGTCCATGCATTGGTCTCCTCCTACAACACCGCATTCATCGTTACTTTCTTGAGCGAGGACTCTTGAAACGAGCAGAAAAAGCAGCTTCATGAAATAACTATAGCATACACATACCTGTATCGCTATTTTTTCCCTCCCATTTTGTATCATTCTTATCTACATAAAACCTTTCTGCGGCACCATAGCATGTGGAAAATGATCAAAGTGAAAAGGTTTAGTGAAAATAGTATACTAATGAGATCATTACATTCAATTCATTATACTGATGGATTGAAAAATAAAAGTAGATTGTGGTTTTAAAACAAATAAAAATCACATTATCTCAAAAATTATAACTCTTTAAATATCACGAACAATAACCCTCTATGAGGTACAAAGTATGGAACTCTCATATGTAACAACAACCTGCCCTTACTGTGGTACAGGATGTTCAATTAACCTCGTGGTAAAAGACGGGAAAGTCGTTGGTACAAAACCCTGCGATCGTTCCCCAGTCAATGAGGGAAAGCTCTGCCCAAAAGGTAACTTTGCTCATGAATTCATAAATCACGAAGACCGCTTAACAAAGCCTCTTATCAAAAAAGATGGGAAATTTGTTGAGGCAAGCTGGGATGAAGCGATTAAGCTCGTTGCAGAGAAGCTCAAATCATACAAACCCAGTGAAATTGCTTGCCTCGCATCTGCAAAGGTCTCAAACGAAGACAACTATGCAATGATGAAATTTGCACGTGGTGCCTTAAAAACAAGGCATATCGATCACTGTGCTCGACTCTGTCACTCCTCCACCGTTGCAGGACTTGCCACCATCTTTGGTTCAGGTGCAATGACAAACTCAATTGGAGATATTCCAGAGGCAAAATGTCTCTTCATTATCGGGAGTAACACCCTTGAACAGCACCCACTCGTTGGACGAAAGGTTATCCAAGCAAAAAAGAATGGTGCTAAAATAATCTACGCAGATCCTCGCTATACCATTACTGGTAAACAGGCCGATCTCTACATGCAGTTTACTTCTGGTTCTGATGTGGCCATCTTTAACTGTCTGATGCAAGAGATTATCAAAAATGGATGGGAAGACAAAGAATTCGTCGCAAACAGATGCACGGGCTTTGAAGATCTCAAAGCAGAAGTGATGAAGGACATGTACACCCCTGAGAACGCTGAACAAATCTCAGGTATCCCAGCAGATCAGCTTCGCCAAGCTGCAGAAATGATTGGAACGGCAGAGAGCTGTGCAATCCTCTACTCAATGGGAGTTACTCAACACACCGTTGGTGTTGACAATGTTCGGTCCATTGGAAACCTCCAGATGCTTACTGGAAACCTAGGAAAGCGAGGTGTAGGAGTCAATGCACTACGTGGACAAAACAATGTGCAGGGTGCCTGTGACATGGGTTGTCTCACAAATGTCTATACCGGCTACCAGAAGGTCATCGAAGAAGGCCCTCAGAAGAAGTTCGCAGATGGATGGGGATTCCCAGATGGCATCGCACCTGGTGAGATTGGATACGCTGTCACTGAGATCATGAATGTCCTGACAGACAACCCTGGTGAGCTGAAATGCCTGTACATTATGGGTGAGAACCCAATGATTGCAGATCCAGACATCACTCACGTTGATCATGCACTGGATAATCTTGAATTCCTTGTTGTCCAGGATATCTTCCTCAC
>JAITWW010000107.1 GCA_031285085.1 Candidatus Methanofilum arcanum | reverse complement strand
CTATGTTCTGGAATATTTTTTCATTGGGCATCTGACTATTATAGGGGTTCACTTCAGCTAACATGACGTTATAGTTAATTTTGAGAAAAGATACTTATAGTTTTGTGATCGCTGTAGTGCTAAAGAGAGAAGAGAAAATTCATCTCTTTACCCAAGATTCTGTCCAATATAGTACTGTCCATCTTTTGCAAGCGTTGCTGAAATTCCAATTTCTCGATATAGAGGACTAAGAAGTGTTTCTTTGTGCGATGCGCTATTTAAGAATAATGTTAGAGCAACGGTTGCAAGTTGAATTGGATCATTTTGATTCACATATCCAAATCCTTCTACATCCACATCTTTTCCAGTCCCAAAGCGCGCAATGTTCTCTCCAATGCCATAGATTTTTGATCCATCTTCTCGAACTCGCTCATGTGGAAATCCATATTCTCTTGCTCTATCATGTGGGTTTTTTCCCTCTGGGGTAAGATGATCAAAGTAGTCACGTTCTGCCATATCATCTGTATGTCCTTGTGAAATAGCTGCAAGCATATCATTATATACAAGTGGGGCACGTTTTCTGAGCTCTCGCTCTTCATTTGTTTTTAGAAAAAGGAGTTCTGACACCTTTTTATTAACCCATTCCCTTGGAAGATTTCTGCTATTCGTTATCTCGATCTGTGACTCTACGAAAATATTATTATCAAGATTTGCATCCTCAAGTCCACGCTGTGTTGGTACAATCTCAAGAATTGGATAGTACATAGCAAGTGGCACCGTTTTTGGAATTGATTCTGTTCTGTAGGTTCTTCTTTCCTCTCCAGGATTTAGGGAACGAATCTTATACTGTGCAATGACAATATCTTTTGGTGAAAGCGTGTCATCTGATGAGAGGTAGTATGTGAGTTGTAATGGGCCAGATGTAAAGTTTCCATTATTCCAAAATACATATTCTATATACTGTTCTTCCCCTGGTATTGCTGAAGGGGCTACTTCAAAGGAAATAATTTCGATATCCGGGCTTCCAAGGGCGAGAGTTGGAATCTGAATATAAAGGAGTAAAACGATACATAAACCGATACCTACTTGAGAGGGTTTCATACCTATTTATACGCACAGAAGCAGAAGTAGTTCATGGGTATCTCCGTCGAGAGAATACATTGGTTGGGATCACATACCAAGAACCTTTTCCTGATGAATTGTCCGACTTGATAGATGAAAGAGGGTTGAGAGGAGAGGTAAGGAAGAGTTTTTTTCACATGTATATGCTGAGCGCTTTTATGAAACCAACCTGTTAATATCTTTGAGCTGCAAATGAGTATCCTATTTATATCCACCGTGCTTACCTCGGTACATATTTGATAGCATTTGTGATTTTCAATGAAACTGATGGAATATCTTACATCAACAAGTAAAGAAGTCTCAGAACTCTTTACCTGTTACTATGGCGATCAAAAAACAGAGCTTTCGAAGGCATCCTATTATCTGTTAGAAGCTGAAGGAAAGCGTCTTCGTCCTGCAATGTTTAAACTCGCAGCCGAGAGTGTGACACCTGGGAGCTCAAACCAGATTATGTCTGGTGCATTGGCAGTTGAAGTAACTCATACGTTCACTCTCGTGCATGATGATATCATGGATGATGATAGTCTTCGGCGTGGTCGTCCCACTGTTCATGTGGTCTGGAACGAGCCAACTGCAATCCTTGCAGGTGATGTGTTATTTGCCCGTGCTTTTGTCTTGCTTGCTGATGCAAATGCAGATCCCTCTCGCAAGGTGGAGGCGGTTCGCATTCTTGGAAAAGCTTCTGAAGATATCTGCGAAGGTCAGCAGAGTGATATGGCATTTGAGGCACGGGATGATGTCAGTGCTGATGAGTATCTTGAGATGGTGCGCAAAAAAACCGGTGTGCTCTATGGAACTGCTGGTGCACTTGGAGCATTGCTTGCAGGTGCAAGCCCTGAGGTTGTATCTGCGTTTATGACCTTTGGTGAACATCTTGGGATTGCATTTCAGATTCAAGATGATATTATTGATCTTACCCGCGAAACGGCAGTGAGTGGTAAGGATCAAGCTTCTGATATCAGAGAAGGAAAACAGACTCTCATTGCAATTCGTGCCAGGGAGAAAGGTATTGACCTCACTCCCTATCAACGTAATCTCAGTTCTGATGAGATCCAGGAGATTATCACTCTTCTGACAGAAGCTGGTATTATCGCAGACATTACTGCTGAGGCGCAGGCATATATTGATTCAGGTGTTGCTTGTCTTTCAATTCTTCCAGATTCTCAAGAGAAGGAGTTGCTTTTAGATGTTGCGCAGTTTTTCATTCAACGTGCGTATTAGCTGCATGGTGATAAATGACTGAAGCACAACAAACAGATCCTCGTCAGGCATTGTTGATCTCAGCGCTTTCAAATGCGATAAAGCATCAGAATATACCAAAAGCGGGAGCTGTGCTTGGCATGGTTCTCTCTGCTCATCCAGAACTAAAACCCCATGCTGCGATGATGAAGGAGATGCTTGCTGATGTTATCCATGAAGTTCAATCTCTGTCTGATGAGGAGAGAAAGAACCGTCTTCATGAGCTAGCACCTGATCAATTTGTGCAGGCAACTGAGCGAAAAATCAAAGAAAAGCGTGATATTTCTCTTCCCGATCTTCCTGGAGCGACGCATGGTGTTGTTATGCGGTTTGCACCAAATCCTTCTGGTCCCCTTCATCTTGGCCATGCTCGTGCTGCGTTTTTAAATGACGCATATGTACAGAGATATGGCGGGAGATATATACTGCGTATGGAGGATACTGATCCAAAGCGGGTTGATCCTGAAGCATATGAAATGATTGCAGAGGACATCTCATGGATGGGTATTGGGATTACAGAGGTTGTGTATCAATCTGATCGTTTTCCTTTGTATTATGAAGCTGGAAAGGATCTCATTGAGCATGGGCATGCATATGTCTGTGAGTGTGAGAGTGAGGCGTTTCGTGTCTTGAAGATGGAGAAGCAAGCATGCCCGTGCCGAGATCGGGAGGCTCTGGAAAATCTCTCGATGTGGGAGCGGATGCTTGATGGAGAGTATTTCGAAGGTTCGGTCTCTGTTCGCTTGAAAACAGATATGCAACATCCTGATCCTGCGATTCGTGATTTTCCCTTGTTTCGTGTCTTAACCTCGAAGCCGCATGACCGTATTGATGCCTGTGTGTATCCACTTATGAATTTGTCTGTTGCGGTTGATGATCATGCTCTTTCTATGACACATATTATCAGAGGGAAGGATCACATCGCAAATACGAGGAGGCAGGAGTATATCTTTGATTATATGGGCTGGGATAAGCCGTATTATTATCATTATGGCAGAATGGGTATTGAAGGTCTGGTGCTTTCGACCTCTGCCATGCGTGAAGGGATTCGCTCTGGTATGTACTCTGGGTGGGATGATCCACAACTTGGTACGATGCGTGCACTCTGTCGTCGTGGTATCTTGCCAGAGGCGATAGGAAAGGTGATGATTGAAATTGGGATTGGGGAAACTGATATCTCATTTTCATGGGATAATCTCTATGCACAGAATAAGAGTATCATAGATCCTCTCTCTGATCGGTTTTTCTTTGTGGCAGATCCGGTGGAGATGCGGGTGACTGGAGCAGCTCCACAGAGAGCAGAGGCACAGAAATTTCCAGGAGATCCAAAACGAGGTGTTCGTGTGGTTCCTTTCGATGGTACCGTGCTTGTGCAGCGTTCTGATCTAGAGGGAAAGCCGAGCATGCTTCGATTGAAAGATCTCTTTAATGTGACACCAGAATATGGTTCTTCTCCCTGTACTGGGAATTATGCTGGTGATGCATTAGCTGATGCTCGGGCAGCAAAGGCACCGATTGTACAGTGGCTTCCCCCTTCGTATAGTATGCCATGTCAGATGCAGCACCCAGATGGTACTATTTTTGGATACTGCGAGATGGAGGTTGCATCATATGTTGGAAAAACAGTGCAGTTTGAGCGAACAGGATTTGTCCATGTTGATAAGGTAGATGATGAAGGAGTTGTCGTCTATTATACTCATAAATGAGGCTGTTTTATCTTTTTTTTAGTTTTTTGATACCTATTCACCTGCTTAACTTTTAGATGGAGAATGAAATTTATATTTTTATAGAAAAATAATTAGAAGCTTTAGTATCGTTATTCATTTCCTTCCTTCAAAAACTGAAAAAAGCACAAAAACCACGAAAATCATTTTGAAATCCACGAAAGAAATGATAAGATAACGTCATGGGAAAATCCAGTAAAATCAACGATTATTTTGCAAGTTTGTTCTTTTTCATCTTAAAACCTCTCATTTATTCTTTATGCGGTTCAGTTGATTTCCAGGGCCCAAGGTGGATTTCTTGTCACATTTAAGTTTGAAATAAAAGTCAAAAAATAGAACACAATATTGGATGAAGGGGTGGATATGGAATATGGGATTGATATGCCAAATGGACAAGCTAAGATATGCGCGTCAACTTTTTTTCTCAACCTCTTTCACGTTCTTTATCTTTTTATCCCCCTCTTATACAAATGTTTAATTACCATTAATGTTCATGACAATTTGTTCGAATAGTGAGAATGGAGAGCATTTTGAATAAATGAACATTATGTGGATTTTTCGGAAATAGGTGATAATTTTTAACTTTTTTATAAACTGATGTACAAAATATATTTTTTTCCCTCTTTAATACATTCAAAATCTGTTCAATAAAGCCTTTTATGTATCCAACTTCTCTGCGGCACCATACCATGTGGGAGGTATTATGAAGTGAAAATGAAGGGAAAAGGTTCAGTGAAAATAGTGAACTATGCTGTCTGTTATATTTAAATAGTTATACATATAGAACAAAAAAATTGACGATAAAACATAAATAAAAACCATATCTCAACCAAAAATAATCACACTTAAATGTCACAAATTATAACTCCTTATGAGGTAAAAAGTATGGAACTCTCCTATGTAACAACAACCTGCCCTTACTGTGGTACAGGATGTTCAATTAACCTCGTGGTAAAAGATGGGAAAGTCGTTGGTACACAACCATTCCAGCGCTCTCCTGTCAATGAAGGAAAAGTTTGCCCAAAAGGTAACTTTGCTCATGAATTTATAAATCACGAAGACCGATTAACAAAACCTCTTATCAAAAAAGATGGGAAATTTGTTGAAGCAAGCTGGGATGAAGCGATTAAGCTCATTGCGGAGAAACTCAAATCATACAAACCCAGTGAAATTGCTTGCCTCGCATCTGCAAAGGTGTCAAACGAAGACAACTATGCAATGATGAAGTTTGCACGTGGAGCTTTAAAAACAAGGCATATCGATCACTGTGCTCGACTCTGTCACTCATCCACCGTTGCTGGCCTTGCCACCATCTTTGGTTCCGGCGCAATGTCAAACTCAATTGGAGACATTTCAGAGGCAAAATGTATCTTCATTATTGGAAGTAACACCATTGAACAGCACCCACTCGTTGGGCGAAGAGTTGTTCAGGCAAAAAAGAATGGTGCTAAAATCATCTATGCAGATCCTCGCTATACCATCACCGGAAGGTTGGCTGACCTCTACATGCAGTTTACTTCTGGTTCTGATGTGGCCATCTTTAACTGTCTGATGCAAGAGATTATCAAGAACGGATGGGAAGACAAAGAATTCATCGCAAACAGATGCACTGGGTATGAAGATCTCAAATCAGAAGTGATGAAAGACGCGTACACGCCTGAGAATGCCGAAAAGATCTCAGGTATCCCAGCAGCTCAGCTTCGCCAGGCTGCAGAAATGATTGGAACTGCAGAGACCTGTGCAATCCTCTACTCAATGGGAGTTACTCAGCACACCGTTGGTGTTGACAATGTTCGGTCCATTGGAAACCTCCAGATGCTCACTGGAAACCTTGGAAAGCGCGGTGCAGGAGTCAATGCACTACGTGGACAAAACAATGTGCAGGGTGCCTGTGACATGGGTTGTCTCACAAATGTCTATACCGGCTACCAGAAAGTCATCGAAGAAGGTCCTCAGAAGAAGTTCGCAGATGGATGGGGATTCCCAGATGGAATTGCACCAGGCGAGATTGGATACGCTGTCACTGAGATAATGAATGTCCTGACTGACAACCCAGGCGAGCTGAAATGCCTGTACATTATGGGTGAGAACCCAATGATTGCAGATCCAGACATCACTCACGTTGATCATGCACTGGATAATCTTGAATTCCTTGTTGTCCAGGATATCTTCCTCAC
>JAITWW010000105.1 GCA_031285085.1 Candidatus Methanofilum arcanum | reverse complement strand
AGTAGTAGGGGCTGATTTTCGACGTGAGTGGACAAGCGGGCCACACAAAGAACGGCAGTTTGATCCCTCTCAAGCCATCTGACGAAGGAGGATGGCTTCAAGGGAGGCGCGTCCTCGCCGTGCTTGGCGAGAACTCGAACCACCCATATTTCCCTCCACCACCAGGGTGCAATACAATATGGCCTTCTCGAAATGCAGAGATGGCCTTTCCAATCTCTGGATGATATGCAATGAGATCCTCTGTTGGAATCTCTGTCAAAATCGAGATCTCATCTCCAAGATCAGCAATACAGCGTGCATACACCTCCTGACATCGCTTTGTATTTGGCGAAGACATCCCATAAAATCAATTTTCTCATCACCATATGCCTCATGCACCGAGTCATAACACCCATATATCCCCGTCCATGGGGTGATAGGCATGTGCAGGGCCAATCAACCCACCACAGGCATGAACCTCAGCAGCAATCTCCTCTGCACTCGCTTTGATCTGAGGTCTTCCACTTCTCTCGCAATGATGACCACCTTCATATGTCAAGAGCCGCTTTCGAAGCGCAGCAAACAGGGAAAACTCCTCCATGATGATGAGATGATGAACACGAGAGCCATCCTCAACCTCAGCTGTTGGGATAACAACAAGATCGCCATGACAGGATCCGTCAGATGCAAAGGACGCTTTTGAATTATTCGAAAGAAAAATAGTAAATATATTAAAATTATATATCCCTAAATATATTAATGATCTCCCCCGTGCTTCAGTTTTTTCTGCATCTCACGTAAAATATCGAGATATGCCTTCTCTACATCGGTCACATCATCCGGCAATTGTTCCAGGTATGTGTCGTACCGTGGGCTTTTTTCACAGCGTCAACATGGCTGACATTTCCTGCACCCTCTAACATGCCAAAACCAAAATCATTCGTGAATTTGTCAAGAGTTTCGAGCCAATCGCGCATATACATTGGTTCGTGGTTTTCTGCTTTTAACTCCGCCATATCGAAGAAGGCGTTAACCATTCGCCGCAAAGCAAAAAGTTCTTTCTCGGTCATATAGTTTTTTGCTACGGTCACTTCGTTTTTTACAGGACGGCTTCCCTTGAAAGAGGTTAATCCCATAAATGGCAACTCGCATTAGCACGGTCAAAAACAATCTCACTCGCCGTACATCCACTGACGGCATAGTGCAGCTTGTTCTGTACGATCTTGAAAAACTTGTATGTTTCTGCCATTGTGGCGTTGTAGTCGAGACTCGTTGCATATAAATCGAGAACTTGGCGATACATCACCTTTTCACTGGCGCGTATGTCGCGGATACGCTCCAGTAACTCTTTCCAGTATAAACCGCCGCCCATGTTTTTCAGGAAATCATCATTGATAGCAAAACCCTTTTGCAGATACTCATGCAAAACGGTGGTTGCCCATTGCCTGAACCACGTGGTTTGTGGAGATTTTACGCGGTAGCCTACTGCAAGGATAACATCAAGAGTATAAAAAGATACAGGTTTATCAGAATTTGCAATGTGCAAATATTGCACATTGCTTTTCTCATCAAGCTCACCATCATCGAAAAGGTACTTGTTGTGCGACCATGTCAAAACTGCAGACACTGTCTGCACTTTTTCCTCGTCCGGAACCAGTTCGGCTAACTTCCTCATGTAGCGGAGATTGCGGACAGAGTATCCTTTTGCGTCCGGAAAGGCTAGCTTGATATCACGAGCAAGATTTTCAATGAACTTGCTGCCGTAGCTGCTGCTGTCGATGATCACTTTGCCGATGTTCCAGAACAGCAGAATTTGCTCACGATTCACGCCCAACACTGCTCGGTATTGTGCGTTTTGTATCGCAGCCTTGACACCCTCCAAAACTTTGAAGTAGTCATTGCTGTTTATCAACATTGGTGCTCACCTCCTTCAAATCTGCAGACAGTCTCTGCACTTTTCGAATTCGATTAAACACGTTTTCACCGCGTTTAGCGAGGCGTCCTCGCCGCGTTTGGCGAGAACTCGAAACTCCCATACTTTCCTCCACCACCCGGATGTAATATGATGCGATTTTCTCGAAATGCAGAGATCGCTGCTCCTAGCCCAGGATGATATGCAATGAGATCCTCTGTTGGAATCTCTGTCAAAATCGAGATCTCATCTCCAAGATCAGCAATACAGCGTGCATACATCTCCTGACATCGCTTTGTATTTGGAGAAGACATCCCATATATTCGCTGAATAATCTCTCCCAAGGGAATAATATGCAGATACGAAGGTCGAACACTGACCTCTCCATCAGCAGAAGAAAGTTCACGGGCACGATCAAACACCCCTTTTTTTAATCGCTTTTTATCATGCGGACATTTCCAGTGATGAGAAATTGCCTCTTCCAGTGTATATTGAGTATAGCAGGATATACATGCAGTCCTGCTGTACTTCCCTTCTTCTGGAAAAAAACCAGCATTACGAATAATTGATCCAGTTACAATCGCATCACAAACAGAATGTGCATCAAGCGCTGAGAGAGAAAACGTGGTAAACTCACGCCCAAGCTTAGTATATCCTGTACTGTGGGCATCAGAGTTTGTCAAAAAAGGAATACCCAAAAGTTCAGATATCCCTGCTGCATATGAGGTATCAGATGATAAACCAAGCTCTAAAAAGTCAATTGTCTCATCCCCATATGCCTCATGCACCGAGTCATAGCATCCATATAACCCAGTCCATGGGGTAAATGCATGTGCAGGACCAATCAACCCACCACAGGCATGAACCTCAGCAGCAATCTCCTCTGCACTCGCTTTGATCTGAGGTCTTCCACTTCTCTCGCAATGATGCCCACCTTCATATGTCAACAGTCGTTTTCGAAGCGCAGCAAACTGGGAAAACTCCTCCATGATAATGAGATGATGAACACGAGAACCATCCTCAACCTCAGCTGTTGGCACAACAACAATGTCATCACGATTGCATGCAAGCTCCTCTTCCCACAGCTCTGCCCAACGGGGATGTAATGCATCACCAGATCCAATAACAGATATCCCTTTCATGAAACATTGGGACACAATTGCACGGGGCACCATCTGAGGAGATGTTGCCATTGAAAAACAGGAATGAATATGGAGATCAGCGTGAACGTCCATATCAACCGATATAGGTTAGTTCATCATCAGACTTTGTGGAGTTTGTCTCAAGAAACTGCGCGATCTCAGCTTCCATCTCTTCGGCACGTTTTGTGAGATGATCTACGTCAATAGGCCTTTGAATCAAATGAGAAAGAGCATGAAGAACAGCCGTTGCCGCCTTTGGATCAACCAAATACCCAGATGTCTCACCCATTAGACATATTCCTTCGATATTATGCATTTTTGCAAATCCAATCATGAGTCCAGCAGCGCCAATAATTCCTGCACCAGGCTCACTTACTTCAAATACCGCTCCAGCTTCTTTTACCGTCTCACAAAGTGCTGCATCATTCACCACCCCAATCACTCTTGGTTCTTCTACAAAGTTTCCAACTCCATATCCTCCAAGAGTGTAGATGCGCCGAACTCCAAGCTCTACTGCCATACGGACATACTCATGAGATAAATGGTAATGCCCTTCATTTGTGGTACTTTGGAAATCTCCAACAAGTATCAAAAGAGTACCGTGCTCATCTTCATACCGATACAGTTCATTATTGCAAAGTCGTGCAACGCCATTCTCTTCAACCAATGCTTGGGGAGGAAAATACGTCGAAAATACCTCAGCAACCTTTGTTGCTTGGAGTTCGTGAATAAGATGTTCAGCTACGAGCTTACCCACATGTCCAATACCAGGCAGTCCTTCAATCAGCACTGGAGCCTGTTTATCATTTGTAGGACAATCTTGTACAAAAACAGTAATAATATCTTTCATTTGCGGGCTTTTCTCCGGTACGCACCATATATATCTTGAATTGAAAATCGAGCAGGATGAGGGGTATGGGTATCCTGTCCGCAGACCGGACATACATCATGCATAGAGTAATGACCTTGGGCACAGATGCGCATGCGCCCTTTCATGCACTCTTACCAGACTTCGACTTTCTACTAAACTTCGCTTCCCCACCAGCTCGCTTCAAGACACCCATTGCTGCATTTGATGCTTTTTCAAGGGTACGCTCTGCCTCTTTATAATTATCAGCAGTTACCTTCAGACGGTAATTCGGTGCTCCAAGGTATGTAATATCAACTTTGATATTCTCCTCTACCTTTGGATTTGCACTGCGCAGAGCTCGTCTAATTATATTTACACCCTCAGGAGATGTTGTCTTCAAATAGAGATCACCGCTGATGGTGACGGTTGGGATCTTGACATTATCGCCCGCAACTGCATACAATGCCTTTGCAACATCGTTATCAAACCCAATATCAGTTAGCACAACTGTGCCATTTATAACAAGATCTTCAAAAGCAGGATATGCCTCTCCATACTCGTCATATAGCTTATCCCAGATCTCTTCAAGGAGCTCAGGCCGTCCTAAATTATCAGCTGCGAATCCAATCCATTTGCGGGCTTTTGATTCATTTTTCCACTGACGAATCTTTTCACGGCGCTGATGCTCATTCACATCTTTGAGGGAGAGATCAATGTGACCTTTTCCACTATCTACATTCAGAACCTTACAAACAATTTTTTGACCTTCTCGAATATGGTCACGAATGTATTTAATCCACCCACGTGCAATCTCAGAGATCGGAATCAGGCCCTCTCGGTCGTGATACTCATCAAGAGTGACAAATGCGACGAAATCTTTCACATTTACCACGGTGCAGACTACAAGTTCTCCATTATCGGGCCAGGATCTCTCAGACATAATCACTCAAATACTTCAATAACTTCTGCAGAAATCTTTGCTTTTCCACCGGTTGGCTTTGAAACAATGCTTCCACATACTAGGCAGTTAATCATACTGCTTGCTTTTTCAAATATAATTTGTTCGTTCTCACAGTCCGGACAGCGGACTTTCACAAATCTGCTTCGATTATCTCGGTTTAAAATAACCATAACTTTAATGCTCCATCAATTCAAATTTTGAGATTCGAAATGCCGGTCTCAGGTGTGCTTTTTTACAGGTTTCACAGCGATATTTGACATTAATACGCTTTGTTGGCTTGTCTCCACCAGGAATCTTCGAAAATTTACCTCGGTTTCCAATGTTGGTACGACTTGCTTTTTGTCTCTCAACCTTGTGAAGGTTTGTTGTTTTTCCTTTTTTGACTTTTTCCACTGCGTGCACCTGATGTGTACGGCAATATGGGCAATATGTCCTGAATTTTGATGGCATTTTCATGAAATAAGCCTCTTATATCTATAAAGAATACCCATATGATTAGATTGATCTTATATTTAACGCTATGTTTCTTTCAGCAAGTATATCAGCATTTTTTCTTGGAAGTGTAATTACGTCTCCATTTTGTATCTCATAGACAAATCCATCAATGCCCATAAATGGATCCATATCAGCCACAATAAGTACCAATGAGTATGCTTTTGAATCTGAAATACTGTCTGTAAGGCCCTGTTCTGCAACTACAGGGTCTCCTTCTTCTGTTTTGAGATGATTGGAAAGAACGGGAGGTGATGAAAGATCTTGATCTTGTACTGCATTATCAACATCTAAAGAAGTAAGATCCATTTCATCGCGCACATTATCCACATGAAGAGTTTCACTGATATTAAAATGATCAGATGTATCGCGCTCAGGAGAAGAAGAGAGAGAAAGAGAAGGTAGTGCTCTTTTTGCATCTGATGATACAGAGAGGGGGGAGAGAGGAGAGGTGGATTTCGACTGAGAATGTAATGAGGGAGATTTTACAGAAAGAGGAACAGAAGATTGCTGCATAGCTTTTTGATCAATCAGTACAGATCTGCATGCTCGAATAGCTTCAACAACCTGCTGAAACATGGAAAGCTCATCTGAATGAAGCAGCTTCAGTTCTTCTCTATCAATAAAGCTCCCATCAGCATGGCTTAACGCAAGTGAGACGATCTTACTAGATCGAATTGAAAAAATCTCTTCTATCGTTACTCGAATGCTTGCAATTTTTTCGATGAGCATCTGTGACTCAGAGGAGAAAGGATCTTCAGTTGCATATACCTGGGCCTGCAGCTGCATAATCTCTGCATGAGTCTGCTCAAAGAGATGTGGACGAAGAGAAGTAACCTTTCCAGACTCTCTTTCAGTAAGGAGAACTCCCCGCAGCTCTTCAAGTGACATGATCTGATCCTATTGTTTTGTCAGATATCTCAGCCATACCACGGCAGCACATAAACAAGGCAACCGCTTCTGGAACTCGATGCACTCCAGTGTTTAAATGATATGGAGTGCCTAACAATGATATGTCATACTCTGCACGTACATCAATAATAATCTCACGATCATCTGTAAAGCATACCGCGTCAACCAATGGATCAAAATCTTCGAGTTCGCGAGGAGTAAGAGGAGTGACTCGAAACCCTGACTTCGCATGTAATGAACCAGGAAGGCGGATGAGGCGCCTTGTATCAATAGTTACTGGCTCATCTATCTGAACGCCAATTTCTCGAATTTGACGATAAAAGGAAGTTTCTTTTTCCATAAGAGCATGAAGCACAGATCCTATGGTTTGATCTCGAACAAGAACCAAAGAAGGATCATATGCCAATGTCTCCAGAAGGGATGGAGCTTCTGAGAGAAAGCGTGAGGCTGTGACCTTTCCAATCCCTTTCAAAGACATAAGCTTATGAAGTGCTTCGCGTTCTTGCATCTCAGTGAGATGGGTGAGATAGTTCTTTAAAACCCGCTGATACCTCTGTGGCCACCCTTTTTGCTTTCCATTCTGCCGAAGCATCGATGTCGGTGAAACTCCAATACCACAGATATAATCTACTAACTCACGACGTTCACGGCTTGTCCAACCACGAAATGCCAGATCTTTAATGTGGAGATGGTACCCACGTCCACCAGAAAAGACGATATCTGCGCTTTTATCATGGATGGAGATACAGAGTTCATTTTTCAGGACATCAAGAAGACGTATGAGCTCGTCTTTAATACGGGAAAGCATCTCTGCATAGGAGCCACGCATGATATGATCTGCATCAAGATCAAAGACCAGATCTGCTCCTGTCCATCTTTTCCCAGCCATTGTCGGAGCACCAGGAAGCTCATAGTACGCCACACCATAGTACACATGTGCAGGGACAATGTTTCGAATATAGGCATGCAGCTCATCTGCAGATCCAAAGCCCATATGTCGTTTCATCCGGATCTCGTTTGGGTATCCACGATCAAAGAAAATATATCCAAACTCTCGCTGTTCGACTGAATTTGGAACAATGACAGGATTTGCTTTATAATACTCGGTAAATCGCTGCTTAATAAATGTGAGAGTTGCTGGCTTCATGAGATTTTACATCTATATTATGACATTGCTACAACAGCTTAGACATATATGGTCCACTTCGAGCATAAGAAAGACGTTTGTAATAAGGGCGAACACCAACACCAGCCATAATACACATCTGTGTACAACCTCTCTCACGTGCTTTTTCTTCAGCACGCTGTACCAGATCCTGACCATATCTTCGATGTTGTTGCTCGTCATCCCCTGCCCTCTTTCCGATTGGAACCAATGAACCATAGACATGGAGCTCACGAATAAAAGCCGGTCTCAGGCTAAGTTCCAAACGCCATGGATGATATGGGATACGAACTCTGACAAAGCCAAGTAAAGAATCAGCTTGTCTCACTGAGATGAAGTACTCAGTTCCATTGCAGCATTCATACTCAAGAGTATGAAAATGCACCTCCTCTAAAACATCGTTTTTACTGTGGCTTCGACGACCAATCTCACTACAGCGAATACATTGACAATGACGACCGGTTTCTTGCAACCTCTTCTGTGCAAGCTGGCGAAAGTTTGCATGTTTTGATCCTGATACAATCATCTTGGAAGGAATATCACGTTGAATACGTTGAAGACGGCAATACGGAGGAATGCATGTTTTTGCATCAGCAACAAGATCCACGAGGTCATCTTCCAGGTACGTTTTGTACAGTCCCTTTTGGTACAATGCTTCAATCCCAGTGCCTGCTGTTACAAGTGTTGGGTAGATCTTTAAAAAATCAGGTCTGAAATCAGGAGATGAAAACAGCTCTTCAAACATCAAACGATCATGTTCAAGCGTGCTCCCAGGCATATTTGGCATCATATGAAAACCAACCTTCAAACCAGCGTCTCGTAGTGCTGTATTTGCCGCGATTGTGTCAGCAACTGTGCACCCTCGCCTATTTTCTGCCAGAACAGCATCATCAAGGTGCTGAACACCAAGCTCAACTTTTGTCACTCCAAGCTCAAGCATGGCATCAATGTGGGATGGAGTGCACCAATCTGGACGTGTTTCGAAAGTAATGGCAATACATCGTACTTTTGCAGATTCATTTGCTAGACAGAGATCTTCAAAGGTTAATGCACCCTCCACCCTCTTTGCTTCATCTTCCACCCCATAGTTATTCATGGCACGGATACACTCAGAAACAAACCATCGCTGATACTCTGGCTCTCGGGACGTGATGGTACCACCCATAACGATGAGCTCTCCTTTATCAACATAATGACCAAGTTCTTCAAACTGAGCGACTCGAGCAGAAACTTGATTATAAGGGGAATATTCATGTGTACGTGCTCGAAGTGCCGCAGGCTCTTCACCTGTATAACTTTGAGGTGATGCATACTCATGTTCAGGCCCACCTGGACAGGCAAGACAGATACCATGGGGACATGGAGCAGGGGAGGTCATTACCGCAATAGGGGCAACACCAGAAAGGGTTCTGGTCGGTTTTACCAACAAAAGAGAGCGGATTAATTCTCTATCATCTCCAGTTGCATGAGACAGTATCTCAGAATGCTTCGGGATCGATGAGAGACGATACTTTTTCGAGACAGTGGCGATAATTCGTCTCAAATTTCTCGATTCAGGCTGCGTCTCTTTCAGCAGAGAAATAATCTCTTTACAGGCCAAAGCCTTTTCCATCACGATTCAATAACTGCACTTGCAGATATATGACTTGGATGAAAGTCTACAGGTGAATCACTCTTTAAATGAGAAACAATCTCCTCTCCAAGCACAAGAATAGCTTCCATATGACACTTCTTATTCTTATGAATATGAACCGGTGAGATATCGAGGCTATTATACCGCTCTGTGGGTATTTCATCATTTTTCAGAGTTTCGTAATACTTTTTCACATGAATAAACAACATGTGTAAATGGAGTAATTCTTCTTTCTGCACCAGATCACCTATACAACTCAACTAAGAGTCACCTGTTCCAAGGATATACTTTCCTCCGATAGCTTCTTAAATAGCGGCTGCATGGTTCTTTTCTACCCCATACAATGTGTTTATATGTGAAAGTATAGCGTGATTAAAATGCATAAAATAGGAAAATATGGGCATATTTGTGTTAAAAAATGTGCGCGGAGTAGATCTATGAAACCACAAAAACCACATGAGAAACAGAATAATAATACTTATGGAACTATGTATGTTTACTATGAAACAGCGAATGAAGTAGTTCTCAAATATTACTGAAGCTTTTCAGAGAATTGCCAAACTCAGGGATCACCTCAAAGAAAGCTGCCTTTGGTATATGCAAAACACAATCGCTACATATATCTCCTTATCAGATCAATTTCCTTTCTATGTCGTATTTGGGGGTTTTGAATCACGACGCGTCTCATCGCCTTTTCATCTATGTTCTATGGTTAGTTGGGGCGGTATTTATACTGTCATGTGCTGCATATGCAGATCCAGAAGCACTACCAGGTATTAACCTGCATTCTCAGCCTGTTCTGAATGAAGGCGACATCGAAGCACTTGGGGCATCAGGCGTGGCTCTTGTATTTGAAAATACACAGGTAACCCAACAAAGTACTGTTACGGCTACCTTGTACGGACATCCACACTCTGATTATTATGTCTGGTTCATGGATACGAAAAAAATGACTGGACAGTATGGAGATCAGCCACCACAATTTTCTAAAGACCAAGAAACAACCTCCAATGATCCGCAAAACGGACCATACATCATTGGTTCATATGTGTACAGCAAAGGGGGGGGCACTTCAATACAAGAAAATGTTGCAGGTTTACCGTCTCATGGTGTACTGTATTATGCCCAGGTCAGAACAGGAAGTAATGGGCAGGCCACCATCACATTTGTTATGAGCAGAGGTACAAAACCAGGTCTTTACACGGTTCGAGCAGAACGCTTTGCACAAGGCCAGTATGAGATCGCAGATGTGTCGATCGAGGTTTTTGAAAAACAAGATGGAATGATGCTTACTACGGAGAAAAAAAGCGTTTCTCTTGGTGAAGATATTGTGTTAACCTTTACTGGCCAGCCCTTGAAATATTATATGCTGTGGGTAGTGAACACCGGATCCATGAGTGGAGGGGCCGAAGATCAGCCACCTTTACTCATGTCTGAACAGGAAAATGTCTGGAGAGATCCTGCAAGTGGCCCATATGAGATCGGGCAGTATCGTTGTGATACTTGCAGAGGCCTTACACTTCAACAGAGTGTCTCAAACCAGCCAGACTCTGGAACACGTTACTATGCCCGTGTCATGACTGACAACCATGGGTTTGGAACAGTCACCTTTTCTTCAACGAACCTCATAAAGCCACAAGATTACACATTTCGCATTGAAGAACCTTTTTCAGCTGTTGGAAATTCGGCGGAAGTGACAGTACAGATCCAATCAAGCTCATCTCCCACTCCAAGTTTTTCTCTTTCTCTCAACCAAGCATCTGTTATACAAGGAGAGCAGTTCTATGCAGAGATCTGGGGTACACCAAAAACACAATATTACCTTTGGTTTTTCAATACTAACACCATGGATGGAACATTTGGACATCAACCTCCATCAATTGCAAAAGCACAGACATTGGTGAGCCATGATCCAGTACTTGGACCATATTCCATTGGGAACTACCAGTACGATGGAGGAGGCGGAGATACACTTTTGAGCAATATTGCCATTGATTCTGAATACAAAGGCACATATTACTATGGACTCATAGAAACAGATACCTCAGGATATGGCAGAGTAGTGTTTTATACAGATGCTGGAACTGAGTCAAAAACATATACGCTTCGGGCAGAGCGTGCACGACTGGTGGATGGAGCTTGGGGAGAGATGTTCACAGAAGCACAGGTGATGGTTAAAACCTCCATAGATTCTGTTACTATTACCCCAGAAAGTGAACACATCGCTCTTGGTTCCTCCTCATTTTGTATCATTACAGGCCTCCCAAATACTGTATATTATCTTTGGTTTTATAATACGGATTACATGAGTGGATATCCTGGAGATCAACCACCAACATTCCAAGAAAATCAAAAACAGTTCCTTCAGGATCCAGCATCTGGACCATATACCATTGGGGGATATGCCTATGCAGATGCATGCTGTGGCAGGGTCATTAAAAATGATATTCCATCACGTCCTGACAGTGGTGTTCGGTACTATGGCCTGGTACAAACTGATGAGATGGGTCGTGCTGTTATTGGATTTGATACTGAGTACATGGTAACAAAACCAGGAAATTACCAGATACGTGCGGAGAAAAATACTGGCTCTGGGTATCAAAGCGCGACGGCAATAGTTACCATTGGATCAAACCTACTCCCAACTCCTGTCCCAACGCTATGGCCGACATCGACTCAGACATACACTCCAGATCCAACATGGAAACCAGTTCCAACTCAGACATATACTCCACCAGGGAAACTTATGCTTGCTACAGATACCAGCGTGCTAAACTCAGGGGAGACAGCTACTGTTACTCTTTCTGGTCAGCCACTTACTGAGTACTATGTCTGGGTGTCTGGTACTGCACATCTATCTGGATCTTATGGGGATCAACCACCTATCATTCCACCTCAGCAACGAGGGATCTATCAAGATAGAGCTCAGAATATCATTATTGGAAAACATCTCATTGAAGGAAAGGATGGCATGACCATTCACCATGATGTTCCCTTGTATCCAGATAATGGTACCTGCTACTATGCTCTTGTAACAACAGATCAGATGGGAATTGCGCAGATGAAGCTGCAAGCTCCACAAGGTGTTCGCCCGCAGGAATATACCCTGCGTGCAGAAAGGACTGAATTACTTACACATCCAGAGATCGCAACAACATTCGTAACAGTTCCCGGGGTACCATCACCAGAACTCGCCCTGACAGTGCAGCCGAGTGTTTCATCTTTTGGAACCGTTTTCCAGGCTCATGTGAGTGGGACGCCACTTACAACATATTATCTTTGGATATCTAAAACCTCTGAAATGAGTGGAATGCCTGGTGCTCAACCACCTCTCATCCAACCACAGCTAGGCATTGTACAGGATGGGGTAAAAGGACCATTCTTTATTGGTGATTATTTCTATCTTGGTGGAAATAAAAAGAGCATCAGAAGTGATGTTCCCATCCAACCCGAGTCAGGTGTACGATATTATGCACAGGTAATGACCAACGAACAAGGACAGGCCACTTTCTCACTCACCACCTCCAGTGATACAAGACCGGGAGAGTACACCCTCACCGCTGAGCTCCCATTGATACGCGGTGCTGGGGAGAAAAACTCTGCAGAAAACTTTGAACTCGAACGCTACACTTCAAGAACCACAACAGCACAATTTTCAGTACACTCTGCTGTGCAGGATCAGTTTTCATTGCAACTTTTGCCAGGCTGGAACTTTATCTCAATACCAGGAGTGCCAGCACCAGGCAGTGATACATTATCTGTTTTTTCAGGTGTAGATACACAAGGTCGAAGTATCTGGGCTTATGATCCTGGAAAGTGGCCACAGACACAGGGTTGGAATATGGGAACCATGTATGACAAGATAGAGCCTCTTCATGGGTACTGGATCTACACGGTCTCTCCTATGACAGTTCTCATCCCAATATCAGACCACATTAGGGTGAATGCAGAGCCATTTATCTCACCCTATGCAAAGCAGATGTATCTTGGCTGGAATGCCATTGGATTCTTTGGTCAGTATCCAAGATCTGCAAAAGATGCACTTGTCTCCATAGATAATGATTGGACAGTCGCTCTTGGATATGATAATGCACTTCAACGCTATGATACTTCTATCATACATGGAGGGGATGATGATTACGCAGACACGAGATTCCTGCAACCAGGAGCAGGATACTGGATCTACATGCAAAACCCAGGTACTCTTTTTTGATGAATGGGTAGTTTCAAACAAGAGAGAATGTTGAAAATGAGAGGAGAAAAGGGTCAGAATGGCTCAATGTGATTATTGTGGGAAAGAGGCAGCGCCCCTTTCTACATTTACCTGCTCATACTGTGGTAAGATGTTTTGTCCAGAACACCGACTTCCCTTTAACCATAACTGTGTACATATCGAAGCATGGAAACAAGCATCTCCCCCAGGTCAGAGGAGCGTGACACAGCAAAAGATTCGAGCTCCCATAAGTACAAAATCTAGTTTTGACGCATTTGCATTACGAGATCAAGGCAGAAATCTCTTTCCTTGGTTCATTGGGGTGAGTGCTTTTGTACTGATTGTGATTGGTATTGGTGTGTATGTGTTGTGATCTGTGAATCATGACAGTGTGCTCACATCTGATTAGGGTTGAGCATAGGTTATCTTCGTAAAAAGAGGGGATATAGATGAGTGGAGGTGAAAGATTTTAATTCTGTGTGATTTCTGTGTGATTTCTTGGAGTTTTTTAGGTTTGTGTGGAAGATGATTAGTGACAGGTGTAACCGTTCACCTTGTCATACTACATCGTTGTCTGAAACAGCATATAATTATACAGTGTATACTGGATTTTAAAGACCCTTTTTTCTTTCCAACTCCAAAAAACCAGTTGCAACTAGTTGCACTACCTATACACCCCTTATTATTACATGGAGAACTGTTGAAGAAATGATATATTTTGCGATGAATAACAGAAATGGGTTTCAATCTGATCTCGCTTCTCTGATGTACTGTATCCAGGATCTTTGATGCTACCACTATCCCGCGGAATTGTTTGGTTGCCTTTGAAATAGTACATAATTTCACAAGAGGTCTCGTGTGACAGGCGTGCAGACAAATTTGCTTCTTTTTGGAGGTAAAAAACGGGGTGAATAGTTATATTCAGCTTCTTTCTTGGATAACTCAGTTACTGTACATATACAACTTCAATCTTTTGATGAATTCCTTCCTTATTTTTCACTTCCATGGTAACAGTATACATACCTGGCTCACTGTAGGTGTGAACTGGATTTTGTTTAAATGAGGTGCTTCCATCCCCGAAATTCCATAGCCAGCTTGTTGGTTCAAGTACGGGGTCCGTTTTGTCATTAAAGGAGATAGTAAATGGTGCAGCTTCAATATGCTCCTCATATTCAAAAACAACTGCTGCAGGGACCATCACTGGGGGGTGCGTCCAAAATGATAAAATATCGCCGCAGACATCTGCCTCATCCCCCACGATTGCAGATGGTTTGGCACAGGCTTGGAAATAATACGGGGTGTTTGGTGCAAGCCAGGAAAT
>JAITWW010000052.1 GCA_031285085.1 Candidatus Methanofilum arcanum | reverse complement strand
CTCTCTCCGAACCGGACATACCTCTCTCGAAGTATCCGGCTCTCCAACTCTATTTTTCCCCAACTCGCCAGGCACGGCGAGGACGCGCGTCCCGTAGAACCATCCTCCTCCGTCAGATGGTTCGAGAGGGATCAAACATCCGCTGTTAGAGTAACCAGGGATCATCAAATACGCAAATGAAGAATCAAGGGATAGCAACTACGCAAATAGAGAATCAGGGAACATCAAATACGCACCTGAACAGCCACTCGAGGTATGCGAGAAAAGCGAGCATACCTCGAGTGGTTTTTTTCAATTTTTTGTCAAAAAATTGCATCTCTCACAGTGATTCAAGCAATGTCTGTGACTTGATATACTCACCCTTTGCTACTCTTGTAGATCCGATGACTAGCCAGCGTGTTCCATCAGTGTGTGTCTCAGTCACTCCTCTTGCTTTGATCTGCTCTCCAGCAACTGCCTGCCCGGCATAGGTATGTGTAAATGAGACAACCGCATCATACTCTGGATGATCTACTGCATATATTGCAGGGCTGTCATAGGCATACTGTGCATCAGTAACAATAGCCTCAACCTCTTCGACTTTTCCTTTTTTTCCAATAGGCACATGATATCCAATCATCTCTGCATAGGATCGGACATACAACAGATCAAAGTATGTCTCATCTATCTGTCCTCGGTTCCATTTTCTGGCTTCATGTGCTAAAAAATCATCATAGGAGAGTTCAGGATCTCGTTTTTTATATACTGCCTTCCACAACTCATCACTGAGATCTGAGATTTTCTTCTGTTTTATTCCCTCTTTTAATCGTATTTGGGCGGTAGAAAAATCAGTGCCATAGACAACTCCATCGATATCAGATCCTGCTCCTCCAAGCCCTACAACTCGTGAACCAGTAACACCAAATGAGAGACCTGAAAAAATATTCATCAAGCGTTTGATCTGATCATCATGCTCTGCAAGTGAAGATACCTCCCGGTCTGGCTTATATACCTGTGTAATATCTGATAAAGGAATTCGGTGCATTAAGCCAGCATATGATGGATGAAGCTCTGCAATCATCTCATAGGCTTCTTCAAATCCAACCTTCCGATAGCGAACTCCATCTGGACTTACTCGGTCTCCGGATGTATCAGGAATATAACGAAGCAGACAACCAACTCTTTCGTTATTGTCGTATGCGGTTACTGAATAGATCCAGTTCTGTGCGTCCCGCACAAAGTCACGCAGGCGAATCTCTGATGATGTTTTTTGTTTCATTTAACTCCATTTAGCAAGAAATGCACAGATTTCTTCAAAGTATGCACCTTGTCGGACGATATCAAAATTTACGAGGTCAACGATGGTAGAACCAATCCCTCCAACTGGTCCATCATCTAATACAACTGCACAAGGAATGGTGCAATCTCTTGCTACTTTTGGATCCGGATCACCTGATCTATTTGCACTTGTTGCAGTGATAGGAGAATCAAACTCAGATATAAGGGAGAGAGCGGTAGGGTTTCTAGGAATGCGTACGCCAATCTTTTTTGTTCCTGCCATAATTCTTTGTGGTACAATAGAGCGTGGTTTTAGCAGAAGTGTCACAGGGCCTGGGAAAAATGCATCGATACATGCAGATGCACATTCATCAATATATGCAAATGTCTCTAGCATTTCTCGATTCGAGCATGCAATAGAGACCGGTTTTAAAAAATCTCTTCCTTTTGCTTCATAGAGGTTTATGAGTGCCTCATCAGAAAGCACATCAGCACCAAGTCCATACAGGGTATCTGTTGGGTATACCACAAGTTCATCACGCGACAGTGCACGCACTGCTTGTGTGATAAGATCAGCTCGAATCATTAAAATTTCCTCCCACGAACACGGTTTATATCAAATTTTGCATTTCTTGAGACATGCATCACGGCAAAGACCCCAGCCTGGATGGGATCTGTAACAACAAGATCAGCATGGTCAACAACACTGCCAGCCATATTTAAGGCGATGACTGGGATACCTGCTTTTTGCACCTGAATGACTGAGCGAGTTATTGCACCACCCATGAGGGATCCTGCAAGCACCAGGATTGCTGCTCGTGGGAGCCGAGCTACTGCTTCAACTGTCATTGCAAGGTTTTCTTCCCCAACAATGGGGATGGTATCAATTGAGATCCGCTCGCCTCGAATATTATGACGATCGGCCTCGTTCACCGCACCAAGAGCCACGTGTGCCACCTGAGCACCAGCACCTACAATTATGACACGTGTTCCAAAGATAGAGTTAAATGAGGTGTGTTGTGCGACGTTTTTTACGGTTGGAAGCGCCAAAAGAGCTGCAACAAGTTTACCATTGTCACGAGTTCCTTCGTACTCAATGTATACATCAACGGCATCACTTCGATCCTTTATTGGTTCATCTGCCTCAAGGTGTATGGAGATAATATTTGCATTCCACTCTGCCATTACTGTTGTGATATCACGCAAAACCCCCTGTTTATGATATGCGTGGACTGTCAATCCATACTGCATTTGGTTTTCTGTTATATCGTCTGATGTAAGTGATGTTGTCATTTTTTCCTGTATGTGATGTGTTTTATGAGTACATGCATCCGCGTGCGATTCATCTTTTTTTGCAATTCTTTGTCTTTTATCTCTTTTTTCTGTATTGGCTACTGTGTATATCTTTTTTGAGTTCTTCTATGCTTGACTCTTTCATGAGTAGGTGTGTACATATTTCTTATTCTGTTTCATATTCTTATCATCTCTATCTTCTCGTCTAAGCAGCATAGGTAGTAGAATTTCCTTTGTAGATGTTAAAAATTGATTTTGACGTGTAACATGAAGTGTGAACAACTTTACCATCTTTTTCAGATGAGATATCAAAACAGTTTTCCTTCCTCAATTCTATGATACATTCTCAGTACCAGCTATCTGTTTGTGGGGATTGATCTATGAAGCAATAAAACAGGGAACAAGGTACTTCCGAAAAGGAGTAAATGTGGGCAAAACGAGAAGATGAGCGAAAATACTTGGACTCTGTTTCCAGCTAGTGATCCCACGAGACGCGTTTGTTAGTGTGTTTAATGAAACAAAGATGATTCAGATAATTTTCGATGAGTAGATGGAAAAGGAAGCTTTTTTCGAGATATGGCGAAGTGTGGAGATGATACGGTCATAGTCGTACTTGCATTTCTGGATAGATAAAATGGAGAGTTTATTCTTGATTAGCCCACCATCACATCACTTTCCTGAAACCCGTTCGCAATTATATGCTTTACATAATTGGGGGCTTCTCTGAGAACAACCATGACTTTATAAATGTCAATCCCATCCATATCCACAAATGGGTCAAGCTTTGAAATCTCCTCTGCGGTATAACCTTCAATCGTCAAAGGATTATCCTGTGTGTA
>JAITWW010000048.1 GCA_031285085.1 Candidatus Methanofilum arcanum | reverse complement strand
ACCAAGGGGCATCAAATCGCAAACCAACAACCATGCGACATCAAAGACGCAACTGAACAACCGTTCGACGGGTATGCGACCAACGGAAGCATACCCCAAGTGCTTTTACTCAATTTTTTTGCAAAAAATTGTTTGGCAAAAAATTGTTACTGATCAAAAAATTGTTACTGATTTTTGGCTATAAGTGCAGTAACCCCTGCAACGACAGCTGCAACCTTTTTTCCATCTCGAAGTGGTGTTGCAAGGTGTGCCATTCGTGCCTCTTCTTCCAGAATGTAGCGTTTTAACGTTCTTTGTACATCTTCTTCCTGCAGGAAATGCGTGTGTGTATCCCCATTTATGTAGTGTTGATTATGCATAATTGCATGATGCAGAGGAAGTGTTGTCTTCACACCTGCAATAACATATTCAGAGATAGCTCGACGCATTCTTCCGATGGCATGATCACGAGACATGTCCCATGCACATAGCTTTGCAATCATTGAGTCATAGTTTGGTGGGATTGTATACCCTTGATACACACCAGAATCAACTCGAATACCAGGGCCTCCTGGTGATCTATATAACGTTATTTTTCCTGGGTCTGCTGCGAAATTATTTAATGGATCTTCAGCATTTACTCTGCATTCAATGGCATGCCCACGAAGAGTGATCTCATCTTGTGAATAACTCATCTCTTTGCCTGATGCAACGATAATCTGTTCTCCAACGATATCAATACCCGTAATGAGTTCGGTAACTGTGTGTTCTACCTGCAGACGAGTGTTCATCTCCATAAAATAGAACTTCCCTTTTGAGTACAGGAACTCCACTGTTCCTGCATTCACATAATTACTCTTCTCAGCAACTTTTAAAGCGGCCTTTGTTATTTTTTCACGGGTTACATCATCCATAATTGGGCATGGTGCCTCTTCAATGAGTTTTTGATGCCTGCGTTGAATGGAACATTCACGCTCAAAGAGATGAGTTTGATTTCCGTGATCATCACACAGCACCTGAACCTCAATATGACGCGGACGTGTGAGGTATTTCTCAATAAATACCGCACTATCTCCAAATGCAGAAGCTGCAATACGCATTGCGCCATTCACTGCTTCTTCAATCATATCTGGATGTTCAACGACCTGCATTCCAATACCTCCACCGCCAGCACTTGCCTTAATAATAACCGGATACCCGATATGTTCGGCGATAGAGATGGCTTCATCAACATCTGTGACTGCACCTGGTGTGCCGGGAAGGATTGGAACTCCAGCATTTTTTGCGAGATCTCGAGAAGCAACCTTTGATCCCATCATCTCAATCGTACGTGATGACGGTCCAATGAAGGTAATATCTTCTTCTTCGCATCTTCTTGCAAACTCAGCGTTTTCTGATAAAAATCCATATCCAGGATGAATTGCATCAGTATCTGCATTTTTTGCAATATCGATGATACGATCTATATTGAGATAACTCTTTGTAGGGGGAGCCTCACCAACAAGAAAAGCTTCATCTGCATAATTTACATGAAATGCATTTTTATCTGCACTTGAGTAAATACCGATTGAGTCAATGCCAAACTCTCGACATGCTCGCATAATGCGGATTGCAATCTCTCCACGATTTGCTACAAGGATTTTATTGAAGTATGCCATGATTGTCCTTCTGAATTATAGATTGCTGTTCTGGTATTCATTGCTTATTGCTGCAAGAGCTACTCAATAATCATGAGGACATCCCCACTTTGTACGGTGTCTCCACTATCGACATAGATATCAATAATTGTGCCAGAACGGGGTGAATGAATGGGATTTTCCATTTTCATTGCTTCAAGCACAAGAAGAACATCTCCTTCTTTTACGCTATCCCCTCGATCTACTTTGAGCTCAAGCACAATTCCTTGCATATTACTTTTCACGCCACCTGGAATATCTCCCCTTGGAGGTGCGTCTGAAGGTGCAGATGTTGCTGCTTTTCCTTCTACGGAGACAATACGCACTGAGAACACCTCACCATCAACCTCTACCTCCATCACGCCTGGAAGCTCTAAAGAGGATGATCCTTTTCTCTGTGAAACAGATGGAATCTCTTCAGCTACTCTCTCCCCTTTTAGAAATGATGGGGCGATTGCTGGATACATAATATATGTCAAGATGTCATCGACGGATGTTGCAAACCCTGCCTCTTTTGCCTCCATCTCCATTATCTCATACATCGGCTCAAGTACGTCAGCTGGGCGTACAGTGATTATCTCATCCTCTCCGACGATCTTTTTTATTATCTCTTCTGAGATCTGGCCTGGAGCTTTTCCATATAAGCCTCTGACATAGTCTCTGACTTCTTTTGTGATGTTTTTATATCTTTCTCCAGAAAGAACATTGAATACAGCCTGTGTTCCAACGATCTGTGAACTTGGGGTGACAAGGGGTGGATATCCCAGCTCTTCTCTTACCCGTGGTATCTCTTTATAGACTGCAGAGAGTTTATCAAGTGCATCCTGTTCTGCTAACTGTGACACAAGGTTTGTTATCATACCACCAGGGAGCTGATACACAAGCACGTTACTATCAACGCGCTCGGCCACTGGTGTAAACAGTCCTTCATACTTTTCTCGAACAATAACTGCCTGATCACGAACCTCCTGCAATGATTCCAGTGAGATACCGGTGTCTCGTGGTGTTCCCATTACTGATGCAATGATACTCTCTGTTGGAGGCTGGCTTGTTCCAAGCGCAAAAGGAGACATTGCGGTATCAAGAATGTCAACACCAGCCTCAATTGCAGCCTGATATGACATTGAGGCAATGCCACTTGTTGAATGGCAGTGAAGATCTACTGGCATTCCTGTTTGCTCTTTTATTCCAGTGATAAGCTCCTGGGCATCGTTTGGCATGATAAGCCCAGCCATATCTTTGATGCAGATAGAATCACACTCATATGCTGCGAGTTCCTCAGCCATTTTTACAAACCCTTGCACTGAATGAACAGGACTTGTCGTATAAGATATTGCCGCCTGCAGGTGAGCACCTGCCTTCTTTACTCCCCGCATTGAGCGGTCCATATTTCGGATGTCATTTAGAGCATCAAAGACACGAAAAATATCGACTCCGTTCTCATATGAACGTTCAACAAACCTATCCACAACATCATCAGAGTAATGACGGTACCCAACGAGGTTCTGCCCACGCAGTAGCATCTGAATGGGTGTTTTTTTCAGCACCTCATCAAGTGCTTGAAGACGCTTCCAAGGGTCTTCATTGAGAAAGCGAATACATGTATCAAATGTTGCGCCTCCCCATGCTTCAACGGAAAAAAACCCTACTTTATCGATGGATTCCGCTAGGGGGAGCATATCTTCAGTTCTCATTCGCGTTGCAATAAGTGACTGATGGGCGTCTCGAAGTGTTGTGTCCGTTATTTTTAGTGGAAGGTTAGTTGGATTCATATTGAGACCTCATACAAGGGGAGAGCATTTGCTCATCATAATTTGTATAATATTGGAGAACATGACTTATATATGTCATCTCAGTGAGCTCTGTTGTGTTCCTTTCTAAACCAAAATCATAGCCAAAAAGCGCACGGAAGGGGGTTAATAAATATAAATAGTAGCACATTCTGTATGAGGTTTTTTTAAATCTTCATACAATGTATGTATTGCTTATATGGGTTCACTTGCCGCCACTTTGTTCACGGTGTATATTTTTATCTTTATTTGTGGCAATAGTGGCTAAAATGTTCCTTTAGAAAGATACTTTTTACCCTTTATGACAATTTAATTTTCATGATTTATCATTATTAAAAAATGTTTTAAAGTGTTGGTACATATGTATATAGTAATGACCGAATCCTCTTTTTCCAATATTGGTCTGAATGAAAGTTTGTTGCAAGCGGTGCATGATATGGGTTTTACGCATCCAACCCCGATACAGGTGCAAACAATCCCTATTCTTTTGACCGGTCGGGATCTCACTGGACAGGCACATACCGGTACTGGCAAAACTGCAGCGTATGCTTTGCCCTCTATTCAAAACACAACAATAGAGAAGGAAGTGCAAGTACTTGTTTTGTGTCCTACAAGGGAGCTCGCCATACAGATATATACTGAATATAGGAACCTCCTGAAATATACCTTTAACATTTATGCCACCCCCATTTACGGTGGACAGCAGATTGAGAAGCAGTTTAAAGAGCTTGGACGTGGTGTGCAGATTGTTATTGGGACTCCCGGACGAGTAATGGATCATATCCAGCGCAAAACACTTGATCTTTCCCGTGTGCATACTGCAATTTTAGATGAAGCTGATCAGATGCTTGATATGGGATTTCGAGAAGATATCGAAGAAATTTTCAGTTACCTTCCTGAAAGCCGCCAATGTGTTATTTTTTCAGCAACTCTTCCAAAACGAATTCTCATGATCTCAAAGCAGTATCAAAAAGATCCTGCACAGGTGCGCATTGTACAAGATGAGATGACGGCAGCTGGGATTCAACAGTATTACATTGAGATGCTTGCTGCGTCACGTGAAGCTGCTCTGTGTAGAATTCTTGATCTGCATAATCCTACGAAGGCAATGGTATTTACCAATACTCGCAAAATGGCGGATGTTATCTCAACCATGCTGAAAGATAATGGGTATAAGGCTGAAGGGCTTCATGGCGATATGACGCAGCGAGAACGAGATCGAGTTATGGGTAGTTTTCGTGTCGGAACACTCACGATTCTCGTTGCAACCGATGTTGCAGCACGAGGTATTGATGTTGATGATGTTGATATCGTGTTTAATTATGATCTTCCGCAGGATACTGAGTATTATGTTCACCGCATTGGAAGAACTGCCCGTATTGGAAAAACTGGGCGTTCTATCTCATTTGTAACTCCATCTGAACGAAGAAGAATGCGCGAGATTCAGATACATACAAAGGCACACATGGAGAAAATGCGTGTTCCATCTATTCAGGAGGTGCAAAAAGCCCGTGCAGAGGATGCATTAGATGCGATTAGAAATGCTGCCGCAGATCCAGATCTTGCGCCATATATTTCGATTGTACATGATCTCGTGGCAGAAGGAATTGATTCAGTAACCATTGCTGCCACCTTGCTGAAAGAGAAGAGTGCATACAAAGAACATATCACAGCCAATTCTGTGCCTGATGCCCGCAGGCGTGAGAGAAGGGGAGATGAGCAGAGGCGAAATGGTGACTGGAAAGAGAAAGAGCGAAGTAGCGGTGGCTACAAGAAGAAGCGATATACACCTAGAAGGAGTGATGATGAGTACGCTCCACGTGGAGATGGTCGTGGCGTTGCAGTAACAAAGGTCATTAAAAGACCTGGAAAACGGCCATAGAAATAGTATGGCGTTCTTGGAGTAACGATAGATCCCTTCTCTTCGTTTTTCGTTTTTTGTTTTTCTCACGGTTTTGAGCTGGAAAGTTCTTTTTGAGATCATTTCCTAAGAATTATCTCAACTGCTTTTGAGATCTGTCCCCGAGTATTTCCGAGGATATATACCAAAATTCGTCATCTCCCCATGTACTCCTTTTTACATAGCTATTTATTCTTTAGCTTGCCATTTGTACTGGGACTAGCCTGGGTGGATCGGCGTCACCTGTGATCTGAAACCGTCGGCATGCAGAGGGCGAAGTTTGAGGAAGGGTGACTTAGGGCATCCTGAAGCTTTCTATTTCCTGACTGAGAAGCTCTGTCCTGTGAGGTCGGTGGCAAGTTATCAAATCTCTGTAGAGAGAGGAGACCTTTTGATGTGGAAACCGGTTCAGGCCCGGAAGGGAGCAGACTTACCGCATACACTCGGCGCCCATGGGGTTGCGGGGTGGAGAAAGGAATCTGAAAATAGGGTTGTACCGGTTATTCGACCGATAACGTGTCCCACCACTCAGTGTTCGTTTTTCTGTGCCTTTTTTCTCCTTCTCTAGGATCGTGCATGAGTTAAGATATGGCGTATCTCAGGGAGAATGATAGCTTCCATAGCAAGGCTTACTGCTCCCGTAGATCCTGGTATGCAAAATACCGCCTTTTGATCGATAATACCGGCAGTTGCTCGTGAAAGAAGGGAACGAGTGCCGATATCAGCATGGCTCAGCGCTCGAAAGAGTTCTCCAAATCCTTCAATGCGTTTATGTAAAAGAGGTTCGACTGCCTCAATTGTGCAGTCATCATGTGTAATTCCTGTGCCCCCATTTATGATGATGCAATTTACTCCATCAATAGCAAGTGCTTGAAGGAGTTCATATTGTATACTGCGTTTATCATCAGGAACGACTTTATATGCAGAGACTGGGATGTTCTCTCTTGCAAAAAGATCTCGAATGATGGCTCCACTTTTGTCATTTCCTTCATTTCGAGATGTTGAGATAGTCAGCACTGCAGCCATAATAGATATGGGCTGTATATGTGTTGGATCCATATCTCTTATATGTGACGTAAATATAAACCTATTTTCATATACTTCATCATAATTGGGAGCGTTTTTACTCTACTGGATGCGATTTCATCCAGCTGCTAAACTCAGCTTTCATGAGATAGATCTCAGTAAAACCCTCTGATACAAGGATAGATGCAGCTGATTCTGCTCTTGCGCCACTTTTGCAGTATACAAGAGTAGGCATATTAGGATCGAGTAAAGAGATCTGATCTCTGAACTCAGCATCTTTGATGTTTATATTATGTGCATCTGGGATATGTCCGAGTGCATACTCTTCTTTGGTTCTTACATCAAGGATCTGGAGTTCTTCTCCGAGATCCTCTATGAGCTCATAGGCTGCATCTATATTTACTGTTTCATATGAAACCGGTGAGCCTGCTCCAAAAAGGAGTACGAGTATGGTTGCTATCCATGTAATCAGTACTTCATCAACGAATATCATGGCACTATAAAACACCTAAGAAAACACTTAAGCGAGTGCTAGTGCTTCCGCAACGCCAAGCCCAATAAATGCAATCATACAGAGTACGAATGTGATTCCAATCAGGATGAAAAGAACCGCTGGAATGAGTACTGCAGCAATGGCATTTGTGGTACTTATTTTATGAAGTTCGCGAATGCCAATGATCAGAAGTACAAGTGACCAGATGGCTGCGATAATATTGATAATTGGAATCCAGCCAAAGATCAGAGCTGGTACTGAACTGTACATAAAGGCCTTGAGTGTTTGTGCCACTCCCTGCTCTCCTCCCACGAGAAGCACGAAGATGTGTTGGAATAGGCCATTGAAAAAGATTCCAATAAGTGATGCTAGAATGACTATGGAGATGATAAAGAGCACAAATGTTCCTGTAGCAAGGCCAATGAGGCCTCCTCCGTGTGAGAAGACTGAAGCAAAGGAGAGCAGAGCTCCTTCAACAATGGCAAAAAGAACTGCAAAGACCAAAACGAGCACAGCATAGTACTGAAATGCCTTTGCAAGGCTTGTATCAGCGTGTTGCTGAAATGTTTCAACTGGGTTTAATAAAAATCCCTTTGTGGTTTCGATCATAGAAGAGATATCTGGATCCATGTGTCATATCTGCTTTCATACGGAATAAAGATATCTCAGAAGAAGTTTGGAAGAATCATCCACATTATCTGTGCAACTGTGCAGTTTTCAATGTGATCTAGTTTTGTTGAATGAAGAGCAATCGAGTGGTGAATGAGAATAATACTGGGAAATTGTCTCTTTGACGGTTTCATATGATAGAGGGTTTTTCATGAATAATTTGTTTTTAGTGAAATTCTTTATGACAAATAAAGGAAAAAACCAATATCTTTTTCATCTTTTCTTCCCTAAGTTAACGTGTGAGTTCCATGGAGTTTGATCCAAACCAGAAGTTTTGTCAGTCTTGTGCGATGCCTATGAGTGATTCTGATTATGGTACTGAGAAAGATGAGAGTCTTTCCTCAGAGTATTGCATGTACTGCTACCAGAATGGTGCATTTGTAGATGAGAGTATCACGATGGCTGAGATGAGTGAATTTTGTGCACAGCAGATGGCTGAGATGGATATTGTCCCTTATGAAGAGGGAAAAGAGATGATGGATCAGATGCTTCCTCATCTGAAACGTTGGAAAGCGGATTAGTAGTGATACTCACAGAGTGTTGCTAAGGGAGATGGGCCGATAATTGCAGTGAATTCTTCTGCATTTTTTGGCCGTTTTGCAAAAAATTTCGATATCGTCTTTTTTCCAAGCCCTGGGATATGACGCAGTGCTGAGAGAGGTAGGGTGTTGATTGGAATGGGGTATGGCAGTGCGGTTACACTTCGTTTTCCATGCCCGATGATGACAACCGAGCAGGTTGTTCTTTCTTTCATCTGAAGAGGGATACCACAGAGGAGAGGGTAGGATCCAATCTGTCTTCCAAAGGAAAGGGTTCCTTCTTTTTCGATGATGAGATCATGAAGGATGGTTCCAATGGGGAAGACCTGTGCAAGCATGGGGGTGTCAAACTCTGTACGTGTCCATTCTTTGAATGCAATAAATGCTTCTTTGTGTTGTCCAAGGGTGTGTTCAACGTAGCTTTTTGTTCCTGGAAATGGCATGACCTGCCTGATATTCACACGCCGAATGAGGAGTTTTCGCTTTTGTATCTCTTTTAAAAATTCTTTATTTTTGATGTATGTTTCTTTTGTCTCTCCTGCCAGTCCACATACAAAGTTGAGTCCTGAAAGGAGTTCACAGATTCCATCTGTTCTTTTTCCTCCAATCTCTGTTACGATCTCAATTGCATCCAGGACTTCATCTGGCATGACACTCAGATTATTTGCAGATATGACGGCTGGGTCCGCTGATTCAAGTCCAAATGCTGCAGTATCTCCTGGGGTATGATATTTGATAATGATCTCAAGAGCTTCCTTTGAGATCTCTTTGTGGGCAGTGATGGTTCCTGGGTTTACATTGTCGATATGGAGGGTTTTGAGGGTGTTGGCATGTGTTCGTATGCCTGAGAAGAGTTGTTCAAGGGCATCGAGGTTTGGTTTGTTCTGTCCTGTTGTTTGATATGCAAGGATGTCTGGTTGGCGCCCAACTCGAAAGTGGATACAGCCTGCCTGAGATAATGCACTGACTTCTGCAAGAATGGCTTGAACGTCTCGGTATATTGGTGCTCCATAAAACCGTTCAGTGCAAAAGGAGCATCCTCCACTTTCATATCGTTCGCATCCTCTGGCAGTCTCAATCTCTGCGATGATATTTGGAAATGAGGGGTGTTTTGTGATGATCTTGCTTCCTTTGTAAGCAAATTGATCTTGGAGTTGGTATGAGAACTTTCCAGTGGGTTCTGTTCCACTTAGGTGTTCATGAAGTGATTCAGCAGGGGATCCTGGGAGGTGGATATTGCATCCTGTGTTTTCGGTGTCTATAGGGGTTGCAAGGTTTCCTCCGGCTTGTGCGGCTCCAAAGAGAATAGGGCCAGATAAGCAGGTTGTTGGATGTGTGAGTGCTTGTGCTATTTGGCTGATTTCAAGAAGAGAGGCAGGTGTTCCTCCAAGGTAGGTTCCAGGAACCGTCATTCCTGCAATGCACACTGCAAGGGATGCCTGGTTCATCTCTCGAAGATAGCGTGTATCAGTTCTTATCTGATCGATGGTGCAGTATCCTGGGTTATATCCGTGTTCATAGAGTACTCCTGCAACGGTGCGTACATAGGGGGATATGTAAGGAGGAACGCCCAGGCAGGTTGGTTCATCAACATATCCATCGATGATCCATGCATCATATGTCATTGTGGCAATAGTATTTTGCAAAAGTGGCATATGTTCCCTTCTCTCGCATACCCTTTGAATGGTTGTTTATTTTCGTATTTGTTTTCCACTGGTTATTTTCCTGTTCGTGTGTTCAATACCGCCTTGTCTTACACACCTTTCCTCTGGCATGCCTGAAAACAACGCCTCTGAGCTTTCTCAACCATGAAGTACTATATATTATTTAGCATGATCATTCATTGCGCATGAGTTTGAGCTTAGTTTAAGAAATGGTATCAGAAATGCTGCGCATTCACACCTCGCCATAATGCATAATGTCCCAGTTGTTGACCTTTGTAATGCCCAGGTGTAATAACCTGGAGGAGAAAAATATGGCAGATTTTATCACCACCTCGACAACCAAGTCCGCAACACGCGAACTGAGAAACAAAATCGCTACTCTTGCAGGGTTTGACTCTATCATCTCTGCAATTATAGCAACGAACCCCTGGAACTGCTCTCCTTACCAATATATGGGAGAATCACAACCACCAGTCAGCATTTCAAAAGAACAGTATACTGCAAAGATACAGTACCAAAACAGTGTTGGCAAAGTCATTGGATCCGTCACCGTACAAGCACCAACACAGGCCGGTCTTACCTCGGCAGTAGGTATCGTACAAGGAGATTTGGATCTTGAGACTGCAATCGGAGGAATCGCAGCACAAGATCCAACAACAGATAAGTACTCCTGTACTCTTCGCTGTAATGCTGCAACTGGAGATCTTTACTATGTTACCTTTTCCCGTGACAAGATTCGAGTGACATCCTATAAGCAGGACAGCATACTTGATGATCTTGAAGCATGGGCAGATAGTATTCCTGCACTCGATTGAGTGCAGATGGGGAGAATCATGACAATCAAAAATACTCCCCTCTTTGTGGCATTCATTATACAGACCATCATCTGTTTCTCCTTGGTAATTCCTGCACATGCTTCATTCATGGTTGCAGAGGTTACAGGAGATAAAACACTCTACGTCTATGGAATAGACACCACAACCGAATATGCATATACCGCTCAAGATCCATACCGCTATCAGAGCCTTATTTCCCCTGAACAAACCATCACCTCCCTTTCTGCCTCTAAAACAAGAGGGCACACACGAGAACATCGCTCACTGACACAGCCACCACCATCGAATCTGTGCAGTTTTCCGCTGCAAATTCCTGCTGTTCAAACAACAATCACCACTAACTGGATGCTACAAAACGCAAGCATTCAGATGCAGCGTGATGCAAACTTCGTGATGACAAACTGGAATGGAACTGGTCTATTTCAGTACAAAAGCAGTGAAGAGAAAAATGGGGAACAACCACTGGTTCACCGTATCATAGCAACGGGAAACTCCAATGGTAGTATCTTCTCTTCTTTTTTCTCCGTTTCTTCGTAAATTTTTTGAAAACAATTTTTCGCAAACAATTTTTTGCGAAAAAATTGAGTAAAAGCACTTGGGGTATGCTTCCGTTGGTCGCATACCCGTCGAATGGTTGTTCAGTTGCGTATTTGCTGTCCCCTGGCTGGATATTTTCGTCTTGGATAGCCCAGTAGGGGCGGATTTTCGACGCGAGTGACAAGCGGGACGCAGAAAGAACGGCTGTTTGATCCCTCTCAAGCCATCTGACGAAGGAGGATGGCTTCAAGGGAGGCGCGTCCTCGCCGTGCCTGGCGAGTTGGGGAAAAATTGAGTAAAAGCACTTGGGGTCTGCTTCCGTTGGTCGCATACCCTTCGAATGGTTGTTCAGGTGCGTATTGGATAGCCCAGTAGTAGGGGCGGATTTTCGACGCGAGTGCCAAACGGGACGCAGAAAGAACGGCAGTTGTCACATATCCCATCAACGGAAGGTGCATTTGCGACGTGAGTGGACAAGCGGGCCGCAGAAAGAACGGCAGTTTGATCCCTCTCGAATCATCTGACGGAGGAGGATGGTTCTACGGGAGGCGCGTCCTCGCCGTGCCTGGCGAGCTCTCGAATCATCCAACGGAGGAGGATGGTTCTACGGGAGGTGTGTCCTCGTCGTGCGACCAGATAGGTCATTGCAAAAGTGGTTTTGGGAACCACGACATAGACAGCATGTCAATCATATAATATGAGTGAAATGAATTATCAGTTCTTACCTTACCAACTACCGAACATTCTTTCACTGGACAGTCTCATGCTTGTGCTATAAAATGGAGAGATAAGAATGGTATAACTCTCATTCATTGCCACAGGAACAAGTGGTGCGACCTTTTGCCCGTTTTGCAGCGAGTCCAATCCACATTGCACATGCCACCGCAATGATAGTAACGGTTATAGCATATCCAAGCATCGCAGGAATGCTGCTTTGTTCCCCAAAAATCTCGGTAAAAATGGCTTGAATTGCAGTGTTCCATGCGAGTGCAGCTACAAGTGCAAATGCAGCTGTGATTAAATCGCTGAGCTTATCAATAACATCGATTGAAAAAGACATGCTTTATTATTGAAAAAATAGGTATTAAAAGTATCAGCTTTGATGAGTAACTTCGTCCCATGGAAAGGATCAACTCACTTGAGAGATCAGTTCCGTTGCCGTTGCTTTCGCTTTCTCCAGGATCTCAGCTTCTCCAGGGATCATGTGTTTATGCATGAGCAATGCACCATCACAAAGAACTGTCTCAACAAGACCACCGCTTGCTGCATAGACAACATTTGAAGTATCATTATACAATGGAACCATGGAAGGATGATCTAAACTGGCAAGTATAATATCTGCTGGTGCACCTATAGCAAGAATGCCACTTCGAAGACGCATAGATTTTGCCCCACACTCAGTTGCCATTCTGAAAGCCTCATGAGCAGGAAGAACGGTATCTTGGTTCCAAAAAGATTTTTGAAGTAGGGATGCAAACTTCATCTCTTCGAACATATCGAGGTTATTGTTTGATGAACACCCATCTGTCGAGAGCCCAATAGTTGCTCCAGCCGCTTTCAATTCAGCATATGGAAGGGCTCGACCTGTTGCAAGCTTCATATTACTGCATGGACTATATGCAACAGATGTGCCTCTCTTCGCAATAAGTGCACATTCATCAGTATCCAACCAACACCCATGAGCGATCACGGTTCTTTTTGTCAGACAACCACATTCATCAAGTAAAAAAGCAGGCCGTTTTCCGTACATTTCAAGCACAGACTGAACCTCTGACTCTGTCTCACTCACATGAATATGAAGTCCAAGATCCTCTTTTTCGCTGAACTCTGCGCACCATTTCAGATGTTCAGGGGGAACGGTGTATGGGGCGTGGGGAGCAACAGCTGCAGTAATACGTTGATTTTTCATTTTTTTGACACAGGAAACAAGTTCTTTTGTTGCTTTTTGCTCAGCAGCGAACTTTTCAGGATCTCCGAATGTAATGATTCCATGCGCAAGTTGAGCACGAATTCCGGATTCATCAACTGCTTGTGCAGCGTGATCCATAAAAAAATACATATCATTAAACGCAGTTGTGCCAGACCTGATCATCTCAAGACAGGCTAGCTTTGTTCCAACATACACATCCTCTCCCGTGAGATGTGCTTCAAGAGGCCATATCTTCTCAGATAACCATTCTTGTAGATGCATATCATCTGCATATCCTCGAAGGAGGGACATTGCTGCATGGGTGTGTGTATTGACGAGGCCTGGAAGAGCAAGCGTCTTTGTTCCATCAATAATGAGCTCAGCACTATTCTCATTTTGATTTGGAGCTATTGATTCTATTTTTCCCTCATTGATGAGGATATCTTGGTTTTTTTGATTGATGCGTGTATTTTTGATGAGTATTGACATGTTGCGATTGAACACAGGATCAGAGATCATGAATACGTATACTATCTCAATCTTAATGTATGTGTACTGTGTTACAAGCAACTTACGAGCAACTTTTCCACTTTCATGTGGCAAAAACTATCAAAAAAATAAAGTGTCATCGATAAATACAGTGGTTTTTTACCTTTTTTCATCATACACATATATACGCTATGATAGAAAGACAACGGAGCCTCTTTGCATGTTTTGCATGTATTTTTTATTGCTCCCTCTTCATTGTATTTTGCATATCTTCTATGCCTTCTATTTCTGTGGCTGAACCTGGAGAAGAAGGACCTGATGAAAAACTTGTCGCTGAAGGAAATGAAGCATTCAGTAAGGGTGACTATGCACAAGCAGTAAGTCTCTTTGATCAAGCCATTCAATTGAACCAAGATAATCCTGTTGCATGGTATAATAAAGGAGTTGCTCTGTTTATGGGTAATGAGATCAGTGATGCACTTGCAGCATATGAAGTTGCTACCCGATTAAATCCAAAAAATGCAGATTATTGGTATAATAAAGGAAATGCTCTCTTTATGATGAATAATCTAGCTGATGCATTTGCAGCATATGATGTTGCAATTCAGTTAGATCCAGATGACGCTCTTGCTTGGGTTGGAAAAGGAGATGTTTTATCCGCTCAAGGGCGTTATGCAGAAGCGATAAATGCATACTCAGGAGCATTGCAACGAGATCCAAAAAATATAGCTTCGCATTTTGGAAAAGGAAATGCCTATTATAACATAGGTGAGTATCTCACTGCAATCAGTTCATATGATGCTGCTTTGCAACTCAATAGCAAAGATTCCAGTTCATGGTATAATAAAGGAAATGCACAGTATCATCTTGAATGGTATCCAGAGGCGCTACGAAGCTATGCAAATGCAGTTGCATTCAACCCAAAAAATGCTGTTGCATGGACAAATACTGGCATGGTATATGCAGCTCTTGGTCGAAATGCAGATGCAATAGCAGCATTTCATAAAGCACTTGAACTGGATTCAAACAGTGTCCAAACGCTGATTAATCTTGGTCATGTTATGAGTGAAATGGGTAGCTATGGTGCTGCTCTTGAGGTATATGAACGTGCACTCAGTGTTGAGCCTGCAAACATAGCTATCTGGACAAGCATTGGAAATATGTACACCTACAAGCAGCACGATCGATACGAAGAAGCCACAATTGCATATGATATAGCCCTTCAGCTCGATCCTGCTGCCATAGATGCCAGAACTGGAAAAGGATATGCGCTCATGGCTCTTGAAAGATATGATGAAGCACTTGCTGCTTTTGGGCTCGCAATCGCTATGGAACCAGGGAGGGCAGATGCTTGGGTTGGGAAAGGACTTGTTCTGAAAGAGATTGAAGAGATCCGTGAGGCAAAGCTTTCATTTGAAACCGCTATTCAATTAGATCCCTACAATGTTGATGCTTGGAATGAGAAGATCAAACTCTCAACTGACATAAAGGATTTAAATGGTGCAGTAGTCTTTTTTGATCAGATACTGACACAAGAACCACAAAGCTTACAATCTCGTGATATCTGGGATAAAAAGGCTAAAATCAAAGAATTGAGTGGAAATAAGGAAGAAGCACTTGATATATATAATCAGGCTCTTGTGTATCATGAGAATGATATCTTCCTTCTGCTTGAAAAAGCAGCATTGCAGACGCGAACAGGAAAGACAAAAGATGCAAATGATACCCTTGCATACCTTCTTCATCTTTACCCAGATGATATAGAAGTACTGCATAGTGTTGGTTCCATGTTTGAACGGGAAGGAAGAATGGCTGATGCAGCATATTGGTATAATGAAACGCTGAGGGTTGATCAGAATTATATTCCTGCACAGCTTGGATATGATCGAACTGCATCCAAAATTCGTGTGAAAACACCGTTATCCCCTCTTGTCACCCTGTACGCAGTGTTTGTCTCTCTTGGATGCTTGAGAATATATTCCAGAACAAGGGGTGTGAAATAAATGAATTCAACTCGTTTTTTTCATGTTTTTTTTCTTATTTTTCTTGTACTAGCCTGTTTTTGTAGTGTTACTACGGCTTCCAATGATAGAAAGGTAGGTGAGGCAAATAACCAGCTGGCCACATTTAATATATCGGCTCTCTCTGCACAGGTTATTGCGTCCACTCAAGAAAAAGCAAAGGAAGAAATGGAGAAATCAGTTGCAGAAGAGGACATTACAGACACTCCTGCATATCGCTTGTTTACGCTGCAACGTGATACAACAACATATGTAGAAAAATTGAGTGGAGAAGGATATAATGGTTCTTTGCTTGATTTTCTCGCAATTGATGTTGATACAAGGTGTTATTTCTGTATACCACGTCCTCAGGGGTCATCTGGTGGATGGACAATTTATGAAGAATAAGCGAACCTTATACGTAAGGCAAGCTATATATAAATCCATATGGCGCGTTTAGGATTTGTTACTGGGCAAATTCGATTGGAAAATGATGTGATATTAACAGTACGAGTAGAGCGTGAATTTGATCTTATTCTTCTTCTTCAAAAAGCTCTGTACCATGCACGAATTTTTACTCATCCAGATATGATAGCAGCTGAACTTACGAGAGTATTTCAGGTTGTTAGCATCGGAAAGACAGCAAAGCAAAGAGAACTATTTGTAGATATTGATGCAGTGGATGAGGTTCTGACCATCAGCGTGCCTGTTGATAATGAAGAGGCGGTTGTGTATGCAACGACATTTAAAACGTTTCTTCGTGACCGCCCAGATCAGGTGAAACGTCAATGGAATAAAGTACTAAGCGCTATTCGGGAGGAACGTTCCTCCATGAAAGCAAATGAGGCCCAAAAGGAGAAAAACAATGAGTGAGTACTCCGCCATTGTCTGCCAAATCCATCTAGAAAATGGAATCTACCTCACAACAATGATGAGTGAGAAATTGGGGATTGTGTATCAGTTACAAAATGCAATCTATCCATGCAGAGTATATGCTGATCCTGATATGGTTGCTGCACTGATAGCAGAAGGATGTACCATCTGGAGTATCGGGACGAATGAGAAGGAATGGGATATGGCAGTTGATATTGATGCACATGCTCGGTTTTTGAGGGTCAGGGTGAAAGACACTGAATCAATGGTATCCATGGTGTATGAAGGATCATTTGACGATTTTTTGACTATTACACCTGAAGAGGTAGATATGCGCTGTAATCTTGATTTAGTATATGGTCACTCTGGAGAGAGAGAGACATAGCTACATCAGATCAATACTATATTTCCATGCTTCTTTATTAAAAACACAACATTCTCTTCCTGATTCACGTATGCATGCCGATCTGGTGGGAATCGTTGATGCAGCAAAGAGATGCAGATCATCATTTATGCAGCTGGCATCAGCAGTTTTTAATGCCAACATTGGGTCGTTGTTTTCTTCGCTGATATGAGCTAAGATAACACTATGCAGATTGTTTGCAAGTGCACAGAGGAGCTCTGCTGCATCTGGATTTGAGAGATGCCCACGGTGTGATGCAATCCGTTTTTTTAAGTATGGAGGGTATCCTCCGTTTTTGAGCATATCAGGGCAGTGATTAGATTCAAGTACAAGTGCGTCGGCGTGGCTTAGGGTCTCTTGCATCGCAGAAGAGATATGTCCGGTATCTGTGCAGTACCCTAAACGGAGGTCCCCATCAGTTATCATATATCCACAGGGATCTGTTGCATCATGAGATACTGAAAATGCCTCGATAGAGAGTCCTGCTACTTCAAAAGGCTCTCCACATGTTATATTCGTACATTTTGGAGGTTTGGTGCCAGAGTACTTGGCTTTGTACGATGAGAGTGTGCCAGCGGTTCCATATGCTGGTATATTGAGGCGTGAACATACTGGCTTCAGGCCACGTATATGATCTGTATGTTCATGGGTGACGAGAACTCCCTCAATCATATCGAGTTTACATCCTGCACGCTCTGCAAGCCCTTGTTCGTTTTTTGTTCCCAGGATTTCCTTTCCTGACCTCCCTGCGTCAATGAATATAGCCCCAGATGAGCCTTGTACATATATGCAGTTTCCCGTGCTTCCACTAGCAAGTACTATTACTTTCATGATAGAGTGAGTGTTTAGAGTGAGTGTTTGGCTAGCATACTCTTTTGAAACGTTGTAGAGTGATAATTCTTGCGTATGAGTATGTTGTTCCCATGATAGAATGGTTGGGTATGATTCGTATCATATCCGCCAGCCTTGATACAGGAAATAGCACCGTAAACGGCCATTGGAAAGTGAATACAACCTTTATCAATCTATTTTGGGGAAGGAAAACGGAGTATTTTAAAGTACAAAAACTGTATAATTTATGGAGAATGTGACGTTCTGCGTAGCTCCTAAAAAAAGAAGGATAACATTGAAGTGAGAGTGTTAGAGGATTATTATGAAAACTGGAAGAAGAGGTTGCAAGAGCTATGTATGGGTATTTGGTTCATTACAGCCATGGGGCTCCTCTCTATACATGACTTGGCTAAGGAGTTTTTAGAGAACAGTGATCTTCTAAGCCAATTCAACATGGATTACGTAACTTCGATTTTAATGTTGTTTGGTTTTGCATCACCTTCATTATTAGCAATATTTATATATAATAAATCATGTAGTTATATTGATACGAAACTTTGGAAGAGAAAATTTCCACAATATGATATAAGCGGTGAATGGTCAGAAACAGCATTTTTGAAATGGTATGATCATACTGAGAAGGAGTGGAAAAAAGAAGAAGATAATTATAAATATCCTATAATAATTGAACAAACATGTCAAATGACAAAAATAATTGCACACCCTGGAGATGAACTTAAATGGCACTCTATAATGGCAAGTTGGGATGAAAATAATACTCTAAATATTTTATATCAGGTAGATTATTATTCAACCTTACAGGAGAAGGAATTTCCAGAAAGACGTTTCGGATATAATATCATGAACATTTTCCCGAATGGGGGCGAAAAACCACATAAAATGAAAGGGAAAACATGGGATTGCATTTCCATTACTGATAAACGTCCGCTGATGGGTGATATACTCTGGGAACGTGAACCTACTTCCTCATTTTGCGAAAAAAAGCTACCTGTACGGTTGGAAAGTTAGGTAGTGGCTCAGGTTGTAATTGATAACACTTCTTCTATTTTTAACCATACTTTTTGCTATTGCAGCTAACAATTTTAAGAGGTTGTACTCATAGTTGTACATGTCCTACAAAATAGGGTGGAATTATAATGTTGTAGAGTATAATGTAAAAACTATTTTATATAAATATGTAAAGATGTGTTTAATTGATTGAAAAAATGTGGTAACTTTGTTTTGAGAAAAAGGATATTTAACAGATATTTATCATCCTATGAGTACACATTCTTAGCTTTCCAACCGTACAGGTGGATTTCATCCTCATGTGTGGTTATTTGATCGATTCCATTGTATGTTACAGTCCATTTGTGAACACTCCCAAAAGAATAACAAAAAATACAATCACTACCGCCAACAAAAAGAATATCCCATCACTTCGCTCCCGAATAAATGCAGGAACATATGTACCACCCTGGCGATACCCACGAATCGCAAGAACATCAGCTCGCTGTGCACCACGCCCCAAATTGAGCACAAGCTGCGTCAGTACAATGGAGGTCAGAACATGCAAATTCATCCTCGTTTGCTTCTGAGCAAGAGCCTGACGAACGAGTCTCATATCATCAGAAAGAACATCAAGCGTAGAGACAACTATCTCTCCAACAAGCCCCAAATCAAATCCAAAACGATTTCCAAACGCCCATACCGCTGTTGACAAAAAATCACCTTCTCGCTGCATAGCATATGCATATGACGCAATAATTAAGACAACAAGTAACCGAGCTCCATATGAGATACTTTCCATGAATCCAATTGAGATTCCTGTCAAAACTGCGGCAAAAACAACAAACAAGATTGCAGGAACCAATAAGACTGGAGAAGGAAGTAATATACGTCGATACACTGCACAGGAAAGGAGCCACCACAGAAGCGCAAGTATTGCACCTGGAACAGAAATAAATGCAATGATTGATAGAAGAATCGTTGCAGCTAAACGAAGTCGTGGATCTCTCATGGTGCTCTTTTTCCTTTCTATATCTCACCAAATCTTCTTTGATGTAAAAAGCCATTTGTCATCTCTGATCGACTTTTGATCAGATGAGGAGAGATGAGATCAAAAACACCATAATGTGTACTCACAATAACAATGCGGGTTTTTGCTGTATCAAGCAAAATATCACGCAACCATTCCTGTCCATCCATATCAAGCGAAGCAAATGGCTCGTCATATATCACAAGCTCTGCATTCTGCATACAAACACATGCAAGATGAAGCCGCTTCAGCTCACCTCGTGACAGAGTCATCACAGGATCATCTGCCCGCATTTCAAGGGAAAGGAATGAAAGTACCTCCTTTGGAAAAAGGCCCCAACTTTTAATCTCTCCTGCAACAGTCATCGCGGTGATATAGTACTCTGGAAACTGAACTGAAAGAAGCGAGCGCGAGATATACATGCGCCCCACTGTTCCAATCTCTGGTGACAATGTACCAGCCATCAGCCCTGCAATTGTTGACTTTCCTGAACCTATTGGCCCGAATAGGAGATGTAACCCAACTCCGTATCGTCCAGACCCTTTCACAAGACATCCTGCTGTTTGGTACTGCACATCCTCAAGAATAAGTTCTGGCTGAGAGTGTGAATTCATGTTTTTTATCCAATAAGGCGCCCATCTTCAAAACAAATACATATATCTGCCAGAAGTGAGGCATCAGGCCTGTGAGTTGTATACACAACATAGGAAACTGAACGTGCACGCACGCAGGAATACACACGAAGTGCTGTTTTTTGATCAAGGTACGCATCACTCTCATCCATAATAAGAAGCATCGGAGAACTCACTAATGCTGTTGCAAGTGAAACAAGCACTTTCTCTCCTCCAGATAATTCACGTGCATTTCGAGATAGAAGATGAGAGATCCCAAGTTCAGATGCCACATCAGAAACTGCCTCTCTGACAAGCTCAGCAGACTGGTGTGCAAACCACAATGGTGAAGAGATTTCAGATTCTACGGTTCCAAAGATAAGATTCTTATCAGGAGCATCCCCAACCCAGCCACAATGAATATCCTCAGGTCGATGTGTATCTATCCTGATCTCACCAGTTTCTGGATAAGAAAGACCTGCCAAAAGGCGCAAAAACGTCGTCTTCCCAGAACCGTTTCGACCGGTAACCGCAATAATTCCGGGAGGAAGAGTTGCAAAGTTTATATCAATAATTCCACAACGCAGATCTCTGCACTCAATCATGTATCAGTTTCACATCAATCCCAGCGAATGGGGTTTATTTTTTCAACCATCCGCGCAATATAGAACGCAAGAATGAGCTTCATACCATCTCCAACAAGGAATGGTACGCATCCAACAATGAGGGCTGCTTCAGTTGTCATTCCACTTGAGATAGCAATCCATGCTGTTCCAAACAATAGGATACTTATGGTTCCAAGAATCAGGCCAAGGAGATGGATCATGGATGCCTTTGATTCATACAGATATCCAGCTACAACTGCAGCAATGATGAATCCAAACATATACCCTCCGGTAGGACCAAGCACAACACCAAGGCCAGCAGTTCCATTATGAAAAATTGGGAGATTCAGGCAACCAAGAGTGATATACAATGTCACTGGAATCACTGCATATCGTTTCATTACCCCTGCACACAACAGCACCATCATGGTCTGAAGGGTAAATGGAACTGGTGGAACTGGTATAGAGATCCAAGATGCAGCTGCGATTAATGCAACAAATACAGCAGTATATGATATTAAAAGTGATTTTTTTTTGTCACCTAACATACAAAAAAATGGGTTTTATACGGGAAATACATCTCCTGCAATGACACGCTCAACTGTTCCGTTATCCTTGCGAACCAGAAGCGTTCCATCTTTATCGACATCTATTGCTTCCCCTTCAAAAGAAGATGAGAGTTTATTTACTCGCACTCTGCGTCCGATAGTAGCTGACATTCCCTTCCATTCGCGCAGCACAGAATCATACTCACCATCCTCAACCTGATCATATCTGATCTCAAATTCTTTTAAGCACGCTGCGAGAAGTTTTGCAGGATCCACAACATATCCAAGCTCGTCTGAGATAGAAGTAACACGAGAACGAATCTCTGGATCGATATTGTCAAGATTCACATTCACATCAATGCCAAACCCAAGCAGACAGTAATCAAGAGCTCCTTTATGGGCATTTACCTCAACAAGTAGTCCTCCAACTTTTTTATCTCCTATCATGATGTCATTTGGCCATTTAATGAGTCCACCAATCTTGTATTTTTTGCGTATAACCTTTGCAATGGAAACAGAACCTACAAGCGTAAGCATGAACATCTTGTCAACTGGAAGAGATGGCTTGAGAATAAGGGTAGCCCAGATGCCACCTTTTGGGGAAGACCAGGCGCGACCAAGCCTTCCTAGCCCTCCGGTCTGTTCACGGGCGATAATCATCATGCCATCTACTGAATTAGCATGCTGCTCTGCAAGCTCACGGGCATACCATGACGTTGATGGAATGGTGGAAAAGTACTTGATCTTTCTTCCGATCACTCGCGTATCAAGGTGAGAGAAGATCGTGTGTGGCATCAATGCAAAATCAGTATCTACGAGGTGGTAGCCAGTGTCATGGGATGCAACAATAGTATATCCCATATCACGGAGCTCGTCCACGTATTGCAAGACCTGCACTGGCTGAACTGAAAGGCATTCTATGATCTCGTCTGTTGTGCACACACCATTACTGCCAAAAGTATTTTTTTGTGCAGCGATAAGGAGGTGAAGCAAATCAAATGCAGTTGGAATATCTGTCATATTGGTAGACTCCGTCTTGGGACAAATTGGCTGAGTAGTACAGTGTCGTGTAACAGTGTAGTACAGTTAGTTATAGTATGTATAGTAAGTTAGTGGTAGATATAGCCTTGTATTTTGGTGATCCAAATGCCTATAATGGGGTATTTTGTACAGTGTCCATTATCCGCATTAAAAACGCAGGAGTTGGGTATTCATGGATGGTAGATATGAAAATTGCACCATTTTTACATGGAATACGTACAAACACAGGAACTTCTGCATGAGTATCTGGATGCATGACCGTTGCAAGGACATGAATGGGATAGGGGAGAGATGCTTCATGGTACATAAGGTACCCATCAAGGGCATAGACGTTTGTCTCGCTATCATCTTGGCCCCGGGGAGAGTACTCAACTGGAAGCAAAGGAGGAGGGATGATCGGGGAATCACATGATGGAGGGGAGGATGATTCTGATGAGAATGGAATTACCTCAGCATCAAAAAATCCAAAATGATATGTAATTGGAACAAGCCACTGGTATGCGTCCTTTCGTTCTGATGCAGCACCAAAGAGAAGGAGCACTCCTCCTTGATCTGTATATCGTTTGAATCGTGAAGAGAGCGCTTTGAGTGCAGGTAAGACACGAGAGTATTTGGCATCACCAAATCCACTAGGAATTACCATAAGAGAATATTCACCTCGAAAAAAAGGGGCTACGAGATGATGTGGTGTTATCTCATCACATTGGTACCCACAGTCTGAAAGTAGGCGGGCAAATAATAATGGGGTGTCCCAGATGAGTGCTGTTCGTTTCATTGTCTCAGTTTTCTGAAATGTGTCAATCAGCTATTTGTTCTGGTGTTGGCTCTGATTTCATGAAATCATATACACTTGGCTGAAGTGTCATGAGATCCAAAACCACTGCCTTTGCAGGTGTTGGATTGATATTCATCTGTTTTTGAAATGCAGTCTGGCTTTGCCAGGTTCCAGCATTGATGCAGAGAACACCTCGATAATAAGAGATTCCTAAGATGTGTACATGACCTGTGTGTAGTACTTCAGGCACTGGATCGATCACAAGTCTATCTTCCGCTGCCGCGGCAATGGGTGTTTTTCTTCCATAACATGGAGAGAGGTGACGACGTTTCAGCATCTCGATCATGATATCACCTGGTTGCTCATAGCTTGCACCAGGGATCAGCCCAATCAAATCATCATATGATCTCCCATGGTACATGAGTACTTTCACACCTTGCACACTCACAACAGCAGGATTTTCAACAAATGTACAATTTTCACAGTATTTTCTTCGAAACTGCTCAGGAATGACTGGCTGTGGCTCGGCTCCCCGTACAACATCGTGGTTTCCAGGAGCACAGATAATCTTTATTCGTGAGGGGAGATCTGAGAGATACTCGCCAAGGCGATCATACTGTTCATAGATGTTTGGAAGCATGAGCTCATGCTCCTGGCCAGGGTAGATACCAATGCCATCAACCATATCACCTGCAATCAGAAGGTACGAAATCTCACTATCAGAGATCCAATCCAAGAATGAAAGCCATTCCTCTTCCAAAAATGTATCACTACCTACATGGATGTCTGATATTAATGCGGCTTTTCCCTGCTTATCACTCATGTACGGCTGGTATGAAAATGGAATATCAGGACGATAGAGCTGGTTTGAAAAGAGAAGGGTTCGTTCTTGAGAGAGAGTACCTTTCACACCAATGATCTCATCATACACCAGTTTTTCTGCTTCATCAAATCCTGGATGGGAACGATTAAATAACACGTTTATGGAGCCGGTGCGATCCTCAAGCTGAACCATTCGATGTCCATTTGCAGTGGTGCGAAGATCAGAGACCATGCCAATGACTGCGCATTCTTCTTGCATGTATTGATCATTACGAAGTAAGGCTTCAATTGGTGCTGCATTACATCTTCCACGTATGATGCTTGAAAGAGTTTTGTACCGATTATTAAAGTACATGACATAATCACTCACATTATTGACAGGGCGAGCGGTGTGTTCTCTGCCAAGCACAACTTCGATCTCAGGGTCCCCTAAAAATCGACATCCGTCTCGGGAAGGGTAGAGGCCAGGAACGTGAGACAATGATGCAACAAGGCACTCTGCAGGCACGCGTTCAATGATGCGATCAATAAGTGAGATGTCATTATGTTCGATGATGTATGATATCACATCTGGGTGTACCTGAAGTTTTTCATCAAGGAAACGCTCAATAATGGTTGATGTTGCAAACATGGGGTGAGTGGAATGGATCTTTTAGGTTTTATTTTTTCCGTGTGATAGAGGTTCTCTCATTATGAGAGAAGATGAGTTGTGAGTCCACTTAGCATCTTTGGTTCAAACCAGGTTGATTTTGGAGGCATGATGCCACCACTGTCAGCGATTGCAAATACATCGGTAACAGATACAGGTTGCATCGCAATTGCGAACACTGCTTCTCCACGATCAACTGCCTCCATAAGCACAGATACCGGGGAAGATCCTCCTACATACTGTAAAGCAGGATCTGTTCGTGGATTAGTGATATGGAGGAAGGGTTCCAATATACAAGTTTGTAGTACTGTCACATCAAGGGCGTCAACTGGGTTTAGAACTGACTTTTTTGGGATAGCTATCTCGTACCAGGTTTTGTTGTAATAGAGGTGGAGAATGTGAGATGTTGCTACGTCTTGTTTTGTCTTGATCTGGGAAACAGATGGATCAAGAGAGGGATACGGCGTAACAGTTGCAATTTCTTTTAACATATTCATGAATGTTTCAGAAGTGGTGTGATGAAGAGTAAGGATAAGGCGATGATATCCGTACACAATGACTTCATCTTCTGCAAATGCAACACCCATAACCCGTTTTGTATCTTCTGGAACTGTGGTTATGTCTACATTTGCTGCCCGCTGCTCAAGTACATTGAGTGCTGATTTACAGCGGTGGTGACCATCAGCGATATAGAGATGTTTGATATTTGAAAACTCCTGAACAAATGAATGAATCTGTTCCTGATTGGAGAATGGAAATATTTCATGTATGCTTCCATCAGGAGCAGTGACACAGATTGATGGCGTTTTTATTATCTGGATATATTCTGTAAGAAGAGATCGAATGATGTGGTTTTTCTCATGGAGAAAGATGACAGGTCCAGTATTTGCATTTACTGCATCAATATGACGGGTACGATCCTGTTCTTTTTCAACGCGAGTAAGTTCGTGCTTTCGGATCGTATCGTTTTGGTACTCAAGAAGATCGAAGCATCCACAAAGACCAGTGTACTTTCTCATTTGAGTGGTTACACGGTAGATATAAAGAGATGGAAGCTGATCTTTGATGAGCAGGCCATCATGCATGTACTGAGCAAATCTTTCTTGTGCTGTTGCATAGACCTTCGCATCATAGGGATCACAGGAGAGTGTCGCGTCAGAACGCGAGATGTTCAGGAAAGAAAGAGGTTGTTTTCGTATGATTTCTGCAGCCTCTGTTGCATTGATAACATCATAAGGAACGGCTGCAATATCTTGAGCTTTCTCTTTTTTTGGGTGAACTGCTTGAAAGGGATAGAGATGAACCATGGAGCACCAAAAATCTATGCATACGTATGTGGCGACACTGCTATATGATTGCAACGGTACTATTATTTAGTATGCCATATGCCCGCTCTTTCTATACTCCCTCATCTGGGATTATCATTCGCAACCCACAAAGACATGATATTCATGCGATGGCACGAATTGAAGAGGAGTCATTTGGGGATCCATGGTCAGCAGAGATCCTGCAAGAGACAATTGAGTGTTTTTATGAGACCTCTTTTTGTGCTGTTGCAGGAGGAAAGGTGATTTCATTTGTGATATGTGGAATAGAATATACTGGTTCGGAGGTATATGGCCATATCTGTAATATCGCAACGGATCCAAGATACAGAGACTTAGGTATTGGAAAGGATCTCATTTTACACGCAGAAACCGCTGCCATTGCACGTGAAGCAAAAGCAATGCAGCTTGAGGTTCGTCAGTCAAATGTACTTGCTCAGCAGTTTTATCTTAAGCTCTCTTATCAACCTGTGTGTGTGTTTGATTCGTATTATGCAAATGGAGAAGATGCCCTTTTCATGATGAAATGGTTTTAAACATGCCAATGGATAGCAGCAACTCTCCTTGTTCGTGGCAATGCGTATCCATCATCAGTGCTGATAAGCTGATGTGTTATCTCTTGAGTAAAGATCTCATTATCAAGAGGGACATTGTACATCAATCTCCAATCCTCTAGCGCAGTTTCTACATTTTGGTATACTTCATGGAATTCATAGGTATAAATTCTCACATCTGCATAGATCCCAAGGCTGTGAAGTATCGAGTAGATGATGAGATAATCAAATGGCCTTTCAAAGCCAGCATCTACTTTTGCTTTTATAAGG
>JAITWW010000032.1 GCA_031285085.1 Candidatus Methanofilum arcanum | reverse complement strand
TTCTCTCGACAATACACTTTTCAAGTGTTAGTGTTATGCCATCCCACAGAATAAGAACCCCTGGGGTTACATTCTTGATCTTGACAAGAAATTTTATCGCCTCATTTGCCTGCATAACTCCAATAATACCAGGGGTTGTTCCTATAACAGGGGGTGTGTGAGTGGTTTCGCAAGATGAGAGGAAACAGTATAGGCATGCAGTTTTTCGAGGTAAAATAAGCATCATTTGACCTGTAAATCCCTGTACTGCACCATGTAGAAATGGGATAGTATGCTTTACACAAACTTCATTGAGAATGTGGCGTGTTTGATAGTTATCAACTGCATCAATAACAAGGTCTACTTCAGATGCTATGGTTGAAAAGAGCTCAGGTGTGATTCTGCTATGGTAGGAGTGGATGACAATATCTGGATTCAGAGTTCGCAATTTTTCTGCTCCAGAATCTACCTTTGCTCGTCCCAGATCAGGTGTTGTATGCAAAATCTGACGGTTGAGATTTGATAGACTAACAATATCTTCATCAATAATTGAGAGAGTACCCACCCCTGCAGCAGCAAGATAGAGTGCAACTGGTGAACCAAGGCCTCCTACTCCTACAATACATACATGGGATGCAGCTAATTTTTCCTGTCCTGATTGCCCAATTAATGGAATTTGCCGAGTATAACGTGAAATGTTGGATTGTGGATCAATGCACATGGCAAATATACATGAAACATGCATACTAAAATAACTGGGTGCTTGGGGATAGAAAGAGATGGAGATGAGAATACTCCAAACGTTTTTTTATCTCTGAAACTTTTCAAAAAAATAGGAATATGTTATCAGGATGCAATTTAATTCTTTATGATATCATCTAAGTCTGAAACATCCTTATCAGGTCTTCGTTCTTCTTCAGGGCTTGCTGTTCTAACCTCTTCTTCGATCGTTCGAAGAAGTCGTTCAACCTCAGCTGCATCAGGTGCTGCCCCAAGAAGTGCCTCGTCAATAGGAATTGAAACTGCCTCTTCATCAACCATATCCTCAGTAGCTCCAAGGAACTTCGCACTCTGTCGGATAAGGCTACTAACCTCAAATGGAAGTACAATCTTTGTAGCTTGGCCATCTGACATTGTTTTTAAGGCATCAAGGCTCAGCACCGAGATAGCTCGCTTGTCAAGAGAACGAGCTCCCAGTGAAAGGATACGAAGTCCTTGTGACTCACCCTGAGCGCGAAGAATTTGAGACATTCGATCACCTTCTGCACGAAGAACTTTACTCTGTCGCTCACCTTCTGCTTCAAGTACCATACTTTTCTTCAGACCTTCAGCTCTAAGCACTGCTGATCGTTTCTCACCATCTGCACGTAAAATTGCGGCACGGCGTTCACGTTCTGCTGCAGTCTGTTCAGTCATGGCCTGCTTGACAGCACCAATTGGATCGACTTCTTTTATCTAAACGCGTTCAATCTTCACGCCCCATTGATCAGTCTCTTTGTCAAGCATATCACGGAGTCTTGTGTTGATCTGATCACGGTTATACAGGATTTCATCAAGCTCCATGTCACCAATAGTGCCACGAAGAGAGGTTTGCGCAAGTGCAACAGTGGCTAGTTTATAATTAGAGACCTCAAAATATGCTTTTTCAGGATCGATGACACGAATATAGACAATTGCATTAACATTTGTTGGTGAATTGTCCTTGGTGATGACCTCTTGACTTGGAACTTCCATAACTTGAGTTCGCAGATCAAGTTTCACAATTTGAGTAATAATTGGAATAACCCAGGAAAAACCCGGGTTGAGACGTCCGACATATCTTCCAAGCCGAATTTTTAATGCTTGTTCATATGGTTGAACAATAACTACTCCACGAGCAAAGATGAGAATAATGATTATAATGAGTAAAACTGTTATAGTTTCAATTAATACCATGTTTTTTCCTTTGTAATGATTTTATTTGGGGTTCTTGTGTTCGTTCTTGCTATCGTTCTTTTCAGTTTGATTCTTCAAGAGGTTTTACTACTACATGCACACCTTGTGCACTTACGACAACAACAACAGTACCGAGAGGAAGCACTTCAATTTCAGGAATACTACGTGCACTCCACTCTTGTCCATCAATACGGACCTTTCCCGATATATCTGTAGGGATAACTGGGCTTGTCACAATTCCGTGCATTCCGGCAAGAGTATCTTGTGATGTGCTATGAGGTTTTTGGTTTCCAGGGGTTAAACGACTGTACACCCATACTGTAACGATGCTTGCAACCAATGCTGAGACAATGCCTGTGATAATGCCAATTCCACTTGAAAAGATATCAATGCCAAGCAGCATGAGGATGCCAAGAATAACAAGTACAGTTCCAGGTACTGCAAGGAAAATCCCTGGAGAAAAAACCTCACATCCCAATAATATTGCTCCAATGAGGACTGTTATCCATCCTGAGGTAAGTTCATCCATAGTACTACATAGTTATTTGTGCTTTAAAGCTATAAAGTTCCTTTTAGAGACAGAGTAATGCAACTTTGCTTCCTTTTAAAACAGATAACTCTTCTGCAACAGGGAGGCACTTTGCAGTAAGAAGGTAAGCAACAGGGGGCAATCCCTCAAACTCCCGTAAGCTCTCGTAATTTGCCATACCTTTTGAAATTATCAATGTTGCATTATTGATATATTGTAACAGTTCTGCTCCAATCTGATCAAATCGAATGCCAATCTCAGCGGTATTGCTGCTTGGATATATCCTATGTACAAAAGAAACAATCTCCAGCGCATGGATCTCATCACATGTTACATCATTTAAAATTGGTGATTTACGAGCTACTAATGTGATATCAGATCCCTGATTCTTGAGATATCGAATGAGTTCTCGATCAAATATAATCTCTCCTGAGTTATCAGTGAGATACACCACACGATCAAGCAAAGGTAGCATCTCATCAGTGTCATCGATTACTAATCCAGATCTCCACTCTTCCTCAAAAAAAGAATCAAAGTCATCAGATACATCATGTTCTTTTACGCCATAGTCAAATGCATTGCCAATGACAGCAGCAGTAACCAGATCTCGAAAACTCCAGGTAGAAAGATGATCTGCATATTTTCTTATGATGTTTAATGCAATCTCATTTGACTGCAACTTGAAGGATGAAAAAGGATCATCGCACCCAATAGAACGGTGCACAAAACGATAGAACTCACTTGCTATTACAGGATGACTCCTCTTTGTTGTAAGCAAAAAATCAAGAAGTTCTTTGCTTTTTTGCAGAATTGATGCCGTTTTTTTGGGAGAAGTTCTTGTGAGTTCACATTCAAGAATTGCCCGAGAAAGCAGACAGGCATGACAACGAGAATCAGTACACATATGACACACATTTCAAAACAGAAAACAAAATGGGGCCACCGAGATTCGAACTCGAGTCAGAAGACCCCCAGTCTCCTAGGATGCCAGGCTACCCTATGGCCCCGTTCCAGTACTATTCGACACATAAGTATATGTACATTTTCTTTCCTTATTGTGTCTATTTGTTTTGTACAGAGATTATGGTAGTGAATCATGCTCAATTTGCGCTTGAATGCGTTTTCCCTTTGTGTTGAGAAATAGTTCGAATGTTTTATATTTCATCATATTTTTAATAATTTTGTTCTATTTTATCATTACATGCACTGAATCTATCATACACATCTATCTCCTTATGTCACGATATAGCTAGACAGATGGATCTCTTACTGCTTGCAAAGCCTGGTGTGCATCTTTATTCTCTTCTCCATAACTCAGATACCGCATGGCACGCAATCAGATTCTATGACCATGTGAACCTTGGGTATGGTGTTCTCATCTCAGTATCAGGATCTGTCGCTGCACTCACGCTTGCATCAGATGTGAGATACTATATCCGAAGATATGTCTCGTACCATCTCTTTCGAACCGAACACACTGTGCAGATGTATGCAACTCCTGCTCTTGTTACATCACGATATCTTCATCGTGCAGATTCTTTCCATGATGGGTGGAATTATCGTCTTATCTTAACCGTTACAGACTCAATTGAACAGCCATTTATCTGCACGAGGTATGAAGAAGAAAGCAGATGGAAGAGCAAATATGAGCATGAATCACCTATACAGGAGGAGTATAAGATTTTATGTACAAAAGAAGAATGGGAAGAGGGTGCAATTATAACAAAATTATAGCAATAACAGGCAAGGTGATGAGGTATGTTTAAGCATACATGGCACCAAGTGGTGTTACTTTTCTTTCAATATCATCCCTGAACTTTCGAAGTGCAATTAAGAAGTCAGCTTGTGTAACCTTCGTCTCCTCTCTACGAATAGCATACATACCAGCTTCAGTGCATATTGCTCTCAAATCTGCACCATTTCTTCCATCAGTAAGGCGAGCGATCTCAAATAGATCCACATCATGAGTTATATTCATTGAGCGTGTATGTACCTTCAGGATTGAGAGTCTTCCTTCAGTGTCAGGCAGTGGAATCTCAATGATTCGATCAAACCGACCTGGACGCAGCAGCGCAGCATCTAACATGTCAATTCTGTTTGTAGCTCCAATAATTCGAACCTCACCACGATTATCAAACCCATCCATTGCAGAGAGTAACTGAATTAATGTGCGTTGTACCTCACGATCTCCAGCAGTTGTTGTCTCACTTCGAGAAGCTCCAACAGCATCTATCTCATCAATAAAAACAATGGTTGGAGCACGTTGTTTTGCAAGCTCAAATAACTCTCGAACCAGGCGTGCACCTTCTCCAATGTACTTTTGAACCAGCTCAGAGCCAACCGTATACATAAAGCAGGCATCTGTTTCATGTGCGACAGCACGGGCAAGCAATGTTTTTCCTGTTCCCGGAGGACCGTACAGGAGCACTCCTTTTGGAGGGTTAATACCAACCGCATGAAAAAGATCTGGACGAGTCATAGGAAGTTCAACAGCCTCGCGAATCTCTGTAATCTGCTCGTCAAGTCCACCAATATCTTCATAGCTCTCCTCAGGGGTTGATTCGAGCTCCATTCCATAGATCTGAGAATCAAAACTAGAGGGTAATACCTCAATAATAGCAAGGCTTTGCTGATTTAATGTACATCGTGCGCCGATAACAAGAGATTCAGGTTGTACAGATTGCGAAACGCGAACCAAAAATCGAGGGCCAGAGCTACTTCGAATAATGACACGGTTTTTATCGATAATATCTGTAATAGAACCAACAAGAAGGGGAGGTGTCTTGAGGTGTTCAACCTCACTTTTTAGCCTTTTTACCTCGCGTTCAAAGCGGATCTTTTGACCTTCTAAAAATTTCTTATCAGTTTCTAGAACTCTAATCTGATCGAGTTGTTCACTATTCTGCGTTTCATACTTGGTAAGACGTTCCACCAGGTACCGATAGATATCCTCAGGGCTCTGAGACTCAGGTATGTGACGTGAATGTTCGATCATCCAGTATTATTATATAAGATCCAATCTCTATATGATGTTTACGATAGAAAATGCCATGTGAAATGTGTGGAGCCACTGTAGCTGGTTCACTAAAAACAGTTCTCATAGAGGGTGCAGAACTTAAGGTATGTCCGAACTGTGCAAAATATGGTAAAGAAATCCAAGGAAAAACACAGCCAAGATTGCACCCTATGAGTGGAGAGATGACAGAAAGAGGGGGTTTACATACATCCTCTGTTCCACCTCAACGCCAGACCCGTGATTTGTTTGACAGGATGGGAGGTGAGATCGTTGATGATTATGCTGAGCGTGTACGATCAGCGCGAATGAAGCGTGGCCTTTCCCAGAAAGAACTGGCAATGGAGCTGAAAATAAAAGAATTACTTGTAAAAAAGATTGAAAAAGGAGAACTCATCCCTGAAGATGAAACACGTAAGAAATTAGAGGAGGCGCTTGGGATCTCATTGCTAGATAGTGAGGGTGAGGACGCACAAAACTACTCACAAAATCGTATGACAACCACAATGGGAGATCTCATTCGTATTCGCAAGGTGAAAAAGTCATAAAAAAATGTTTTTCGAAAAATAGGAAAAAGAGAAGAGAATGAGGTTGTTCCAAATGAGAGTTATCCTTGGAACCTTCATCTCCCATAATATCATGGTCATGGGAGCTATGATGAACTGTTAAAAGATACGTATTGACGATTTTTTGCAAAAATCAATGGTTGACGATGGTTTGACTCTTTTGTATCTCATAGTAATCATCTCTCTCAAAAACTCTCAAACTGAATCGATACTTTTACAGTATCACCCTGATATCAACATAAAGCGAGGTTATTCTTGTGTCTTTGTTTGAAGCATTTGAAGAAGGAAAATTGTTTTTGCCTTCTGGTCAGAACGTAGAATTAAAATCAATTTCCTGGTCGCCTCACGCAGTGTTTGAAGGTGTGGAGTTAAAGCATCTTATTACTGCAAAAGAAACTGGGGGTGCATTTAGTTATCATCTCGTTCGTATTGCACCTAAAAAAGCGATTGGTGCACATATTCACGAAGTACAGTTGGAAACACATGAAGTCATTGCAGGAAGTGGCATGTGTACTGTAGATGAGCAAAAAATACCCTATGAAATCGGTGTTATATCTGTTTTGCCTGCTGGTGTGAAGCATGAAGTTACCGCTGGTAGTGATGGCTTATATCTTTTTGCAAAGTTTCTTCCTGCATTGTTGTAAAGCATTGGATCAGTTATTTGTGGTGTCATACCAAGAGTGGTCAGCTAAAACTGTTGTAGTGAGTATTTTTCAGCAAGAACTCTTCAAAAAAAGAGATTTTATGTTAGAGACACTCGGATGTAAGAGCATAAATAACATTCAGGTATAGTACTTCTTACTACACCTTTGCCTTTTCCAAAAAAGATGGGGGATATCTTATGGGGGGTTGTTTTCAGATGTTGCAAGAATTATTTTTAAATGCGGGAGGACGAACTGCATGTACTAGGTTTGGTACTGTACTCCTGCTCTTAAGCTGTATGTGCGTTTCAGGTATCGCAGATGGAATTGTTTGCAAGGAACTTGCACCATTAAACTCAGATTTCGCTTGGATGACACATGGTCCCGTTACTTCACTTTATCAATCTGGAGTAATGCCATCTCCGATATATCAGAATCATCAAAAACTGTTTCCAAATGAGTTTGAACTTGAGTTATATCCTGTAGATTTATCTCCAGGTGATTCTGAACGTCTGCCTGCGAGTTTTAATCTGCGACAGTATGGCCGTGTTTCATCTATTATTGGTGATCAGGGTTCATGTGATGCTGGATGGGCGTTTGCAAGCCTTGGTTCATTATTTTCTTCACTTCTTCCTGGAGTTTTTGACCCCTTCTCACAACTCGAACCATTTTCATCAAATCACCTCAAAAACACAAATGGATTTGATCTAGGACCTTGTGGTGGTGGAAATGCAGATATCACAACAGCATATCTTGCACGAGGGAGTGGACCTGTCTCTGCATATGATGATCCATACTCACTAGAGGATTCATCCTCACCAAATGGCTTAGATATTACTGCTCACCTGAAACGAACACTCGTTATTCCAATGGCTGATGATCCTGGTCACCCATCCATCATTGATCTGATGAAAAGGATAATCATGAATGAAGGGGCAGTGTATGGGACATATTATGTTGATGATCAGTTTTATAAGAACTCTTCTCAAAAAAATTCTTCACTGATCACCACATACTACAATCCACATCCAGTAGACCAAAATGCAACTGGAACATACCAGAGTGTGCTTATTGTTGGATGGGATGATTCAATTAAGCGTACTGATTTTGCAGTGACACCCTCTTCAAATGGTGCATTCATTGTTCAAAACTCATATGGCAATGCATGGGGTATGGATGGGTACTTTTATCTTTCATATTATGATGCTGGGTTTAACCAGATGAGTCCAGTCTCATTCACCGCTTCTGATGTAGATGATTATGATAATATCTATCAGCACGATCCTTTTGGATATACGCAGAGTTATGGTGAAGCTGAGTCTTATGCTTTTGCAAACATTTTCCGTGCACAACGAGATGAAGTTATTTCCGCAGTTGGATTCTATTGTACAAATCCAAATGCATATTATACCCTTGAGATCTATGCAAGCTCTGATTACCTTGATCTAGAGACTGCAACACCAGTCTCAGTGCAAACTGGATATGAAGGGCTGGGTGGGTACTACACAATTCCGCTTGTAAACCCAGTTTCGCTTCAAAAATATGACTATTTCGCAGCAGTTATTCGGATGGAAACACCTGGGCGATGGTACCCTGTTGCAGTTGAGATCCCAATTGATGGATACTCATCTGGTGCAACCGCAGTGCAGGGCCAGAGTTATGTCTCAAAAGATGGCATAATATGGGAGGATTTCTCAGTTTTACATCCAAATGGAAATGTCTGTCTGAAAGTTTTCACCACGTCTTCTGCACGAGTCAAGAACACAGCGTCTCAAAATGAGATGGAAGGATCCTATCCTTCTCCTCATGTTCCAAGTGAAAATAAAAAGTACAAAAATGTAGATAAAAATCATTACTTCGATTACTATGATAATCAAGTATTATCTGATGTGGTATGGCAATAACAACAAGAAAGGAAAAGGGCGAACAGTTTGTAATACCCTTTCTGTGCTCTATTTGTCTTATGACCTCTGATAGAATATATTGATATTATAGCATGAGAACTACTATCATGAGAATCCATACCATCCTTATCATCTTTTTCTTTTGTTTGCTCTGCATTTCCTTTGTGTGTGCTGAAGGTGTTTCTATTCCTCCAATGCCAGCCGAATTTTATGGAACTGTCTCTATCGGAAACAACCCTGCACCGGTTGGAACAACTGTAACGGCTCTCTTAAACGGAGTTCGTGTCGATGAATTAATCACAACAGAGGCGGGGGTGTTTGGAGGCGGCGGGATATTTGACAAACGGTTGTCTGTTATTGCAGAGGAAACAAACTCTGGAGCACAGACAATTCAATTTTTAGTAAATGGTATCTCTGCTGAAAGAGGAGAAGCATTTGCTCCAGGAACAAGTAAACAAATAGAACTCCTTGTACCAGATGCAAATGCCAAAGAAAGTATATCCTCTCCAACAACGACCATAACAACTGTTCCACCAACCATAATCAAAACAACAATACCTACCCTGGTAATACCTACCCTGGTAGAAGTGCAGACAATCCCAACTGATGATCCTTTCATCTTTCATGATTATGGTTCGTACTATCCCCCAAATCTAGAAGGATATCCTGAATTCCAAAACGAACGAGTATTTACTTCTGGTGATGAACGTGCACAACTCATCTCTTATCCAGGGAGTGAGATAAAAACAGCTGCTGGAAGTACAGTACAACTGGCAACAATTAAGCGTAAAAGTTTGTCAGGTATCTCAACACCAGATGGGACCACCTATGCAGGGTATGGATATGAGCTTGTACCAGCTGGTCTTTCATTTTTACCAGATGCCACATTTGTTGTTTCTCTTGATGATGGCTTATTTGAGTCAAATCCAATGATCATGAGGTATGAGGCTGGGACTGGAGCATGGATGTATATGCCCTCCTTTGCTGATAGGGTTACAGGAACAGTACGTGCAGCAGTTACAGAGAGTGGTATCTATGGTGTTGTTATACAAGATATGACACCCATTGAAGAAAAAATAGAAACACCAATACCAACACAACAAACCCCCGTGCAACCAGTACAAACAGAACAGATTATGACTCAGGCACCTGTGGTAACAACCGTTCCAACAGTTCAAATGGTAACATCAATGCAAACAGAGCTCCCCCGACCCCCAGCACAAGGATCACTCCCTACTCCACAACCACAGACAATCTGGTATATTGCAGGAGGAATTTTCTTCATTATCCTCCTCAACATTATGGTATGGCGACTGTATCTCTATGTCAGGCGATAGTTCTCTAACCACAGTGACCAAAAGCTTTGATGAACCAAAGAGACGTATTAAAACCTGATAGACATATAAAACATATTTTGGCACTGTAAAAAAAATGTGGAAAAAATAAAATAAATCTAATTTAATGTTGGTATGCTTTAAGGACCTCTTGTATGTAGACCTCTGAGACATAAACCTCTGAAGGGGCCTGAGTTCCATACACTTCTTCCCATCCACCTATTGCAGTTTGTACTGCATCAATATACTCCAAGTCAACACCACCGTAATACTCTATTTCTTCCATCAGATACTTCAAATAGGCGAGATCTTCGACAAAACCAACCTGATCATCATTCATAATGTTACCCTCAATAGAGAACAGGGTGGCTACGGAATCAAAGAGGTAGATTGCGGCACACTCATAACACTCATCCCCGCCAACAGAATCAGCAGCATTGTTTATCGCATCGTTCATGAGCTCTGCGAAGAAAATACTTGTGTCTTTCTCGTTGGCACTCTCTTCAAAGAACACATATGTCAGTCTGGTGAACAGATCACCTGAGTTGGCATCGCTTCCTGCCACCACAGCTAGTTCATTGAGTAGAGTCTCAAAAACAACAAGTTCTTGGGTGTTATTTTCGGGGGAGTAGCTTATCTCTTCCCATCCATCTATTGCAGCTTGTAAGGCAGCCATGTACCCTGCTGTGTTCTCACTGCCATAGTTCCCTATACCATAACTCTTCATTTCTAAAGTCAAATACTTCAAATAGTCGAAATTTTCACCAAAATTCTCTATGTCATCATGCATTAGATTACTTGAAATATAGAATAAGGTGACTACGGAATCTGCTAGGTAATGTGAAGCACATTCATAACACTCGTCTATCCCTCCTGTGGTGGCAGGAACATTGTTTATCACAGTTTTCATGAGGGCTGTGAGAAACGGAGTCTTGCCTTTCCCGTTGACACTCTCTTCAAGGAATAATACATCCGCCAGTCTGATAACCGGAGTACCTAGTTTTGCATCATCCCCTGCCATTTCACTCAACTTTTCAAGCAGAGCATCAAAAACAGCAAGTGCCTGGATGTTCTCAGAGGATAGTCCAGAGTGGGTATCGGACTTGGTGATAATTCCCTCCTCCAATATAGCTCCCATAGTTGGCACAACAAAGAAACAAAATATGATGAATGTAAATACCCATTTCATATCTCTATATCTATTTTTTTCATATAGTTAATTCTTCTGATCCATGCATCCCCTCAAAATATTCGCGTGTTTGAATTCTCATTTATATCGCTTTTTTTAGAACGAAATTTTCACTCAGGGTGATATCAACAAATTTAAATTGTCATAGGTAGATAATTTTTGCGTTATGAGATACATTAACTACATGATAATTTTTGGCATTTTAAGCATGTGCATGCTTGTAGCACCAGCAATGGCAGATATCAAAATATGCAGCCAGTGCACGCCGGATACAAAGCCACAATTTGGGACTATATGTCCAGGGCCATGTATCTTTTTACTTGGCGAGGATTTTTGGGTAGTATCTAATGAAAATAATAATGGATCTAATGAAAATAATGAAGAATACCGTTACCACTGGGCAGAACCTGCTGAAAAAGACCCTCGCCACATCATAAAAGAGATACTTTACGAGAGCCTTGGAGAGATCTATGTACAGGAAGTCGAGGAGTTTGAAGAGAATTTTCACCGGATTATCAAAGAGAATTTTGACCAGATCATAGTCATTGATGAGATCTATTATGAGAGCCTTGGAGAGAACTATGAGGTGTTCATTCTTCAGCACATTCCTGAAGAGGTCCTTTACGAGACCTTTGGAGAGGACTCTGAAGTGTTCATTCTTGAAGAGATCCCTGAAGAGTTCCTTCACCGTATTCTTCGACAAATTCCTAAAGAGAAACTTGAAGAGCTCTCTGAAGTGTTCCTTCAACAAATTTCAGAAGAAAAACTTAAACAGACATCTGAAGAGATCTTTCAACAAATCCCTGAAGAGATCCTTCAGCAAATTCCTGAAGAGAAACGCGAAGAGATCTCTGAAATGATCCTTCGATATATTCCAGAAGAGGTTTTTGAAGTGATCCTGGAAGAGGACCTTCAGATTATAAATGCAGGGATAACAGAAGAGCAGGTTGGAGGGTTAACAGGATCCCTGGCTGCAGATCCAACAACAGCCCCAATGGGAGGGTCAATAGCAACCTCTATTGCAGATCCAACAACAGCCCCACCGACAGGGTCAGTAGTAACCCCAACTGCAACTCCTGCCGACCCAACAGCAACTCCAACGGCCCCTTCTATTGCCAACCCAACCGCGACTCCCACTGCCGTTCCAACTGCGACTCCGACGGCCTCTCCCACTGCCGTTCCAACCGCGACTCCGACGGCCTCTCCTACTGCTGTTCCAACCGCAACTCCAACTGCAGTACCGACCGCGACTCCCACTGTAGAACCCACAGCAACCCCAACTGCAGAGCCGACCGCGACTCCCACTGCTGAACCCACAGCAACCCCGACTGCCGACCCAACAGCGACTCCTGTAGAACCGACCCCCACTCCTGTAAAACCGACTGCAACTCCTGTAGAACCGACCTCACCTCCTGTAGAACCGACCGCACTTCCTGCCGAACCCACAACAGCTCCGACTGCAAATCCAACACATGGGAATCAAGGAGTAAAGGGAATAGGTCAGGTAGTAAGCGATAATCAGGGGGTAGGCATGGACAGAGACAAGAAATTTGGAGCAGGGAAAAAAGGAAACACGAACCGAGGTAACCAGAGCAATGAGGGAGTACTGGAAATAGGTCCGGAAAATATTGTTACTCAAGAAGATACTGTTACCCAAGTGGTAAGTCAGGAAAATACCGTTACTCAAGTGGTAAGTCAGGAAAATATTGTTACTCAAGTGGTAAGTCAGGAAAATATCGTTACTCAAGTGGTAAGTCAGGAGGATACCACTAACCAAGGACAGAGTCAGGAAAAAGAAGTGTGGCACATCCATTGAAAAAATAACTATTCACCCTCTGTTTTTGCTGACTATCACAATTTAGTCCAATTAAAACGAAAACCTGTTCATATAATTACCTGAATGTTACTATCTCCTCATTCAGAGATGTGTTATGATAAAACAAGAATGACGGAATTAGCCGTTTTGTGTTACTTTTCCGAATTGAAACAATTCATTCAGAGACAGCACCCATGGACTTTCACCACAAATACTCACACGTAATGAGGGGCCATCCCATACCATGAAGATCCATGACAAATTGGAGCTTAACCCTTTTTTCGCTTGGGAAAAGCAATCTGGCATATGTTCACGACTGTTCATTTGCGTATTTGAGGTCCCCTGGGTACTCTCGTGCTTGGATGTTCGACTTTTCGCCGAGTTTGGTGAATTTTTGTTATAATCTCAAAAATTCAGGACTCACAGCCTCTCCTTATCTGTAGGTGGACATTCTCCCCATTTGATTCCGGTATGCCTTTTTGTATAGAGTGGGAGGAGCTTTAGATATGAAAGGGCCTCTTCCACAGAAGAAACTCCATATACTCTGTCATCTGGAATATCTGGGTATCGAATGCGTGGATCAATACGCTGATCTGCAAGGACACCACTCCATCCCTCTACGCGATACCCAAGAACCAGCCGTCCATGTGCCCAGGCTACTGCCATCTCTGAAAGGGTTCCCCCTCCTCCTCCGACTGCTATCACGGCATCAGAGTTTGCAATAATGAGATTTCGTGCGGTATCAAAACCGGTTGCAATGTAGATATCTGCGTACTGGTTTGCTTGATCTGGATCAGTTCCTGGAAGAATGGCAATTATGTCCCCATCCTGATGCTCTGGCGATTCCCACGCCCCTTTTGATGCTGCTAGCATCACTCCATCATGACCTCCTGTTACAAGCCTGTACCGCTCAGTGATTAGGGCAGCTCCTAACTGTTCTGCAATCTTTTGTTTTTCGCAATTTTTTTCAAGACATGCATCCCCAACTACTGCGACAAGCGGTCGTCTCGTCTTTTTTATGGTGTTATTTTGCTTCATTTTTTCTTCCTTTTGGATATGGTGCGGATGGTTGCATGTCTCATGTTTTTGTGCATCATTTTTTCATGTTTCCTTTGTAATTGCTTATCGTTTTTGAGTAGGTTTATAAAAAGAGAGTGGGTTTGTGGTGTGGATTTTGATTTTTTTAGCTCAACCAAGTAGCCATATGAATTGCTTCAATAAACTCAATAACCGTGATTCTATTAACATAGGATTGGATCTTTATCCCATGCAGTCTGCTACGTTCAACATAAATCATTTAAAATTTTTATTGCCATAGGAACATCCGTTTCATTATATAGAAATGCCTTGCGAAGCAGTTCATCAGGAATCATTGCATCGTACTTATCTATTCTTGGCACTTGCTGCTTAGGTAACACTAAATCCGGATTATCCTTATCTATTTCAAGTTCTTTTACTCTTCTAATGAAAGCATCTGGTGACACATCAGAAGTAATTTGTAAATAGTGTTCCTCACTGATTATAGAAGTAATTTGAAGTGAATTTTTTAAGCCATAAGAGAATAAAGATTTAATTGTCTGGAGCTCTTTTGTCCCTACCCAGGGACAAAGGAAAAATGATTTCTCTCCATATGGAATAATACTGTTTTTCAGCATCTCAGAATCTCGTACAGAGCGACGCGAGTTCTCCAACAGTTCCAAAGCATTTGGGCGTAAATATATGTACTGCACATCTTCTAATAGAATTTGCTTCATTCTTTGCACAATTCTTGTATGAATATGCCCTCCTGAACCACTCCAATGTGGGACGCGCTTACTTTTTACTTGAGTGACATAGATGATCTTTCGATCTTCGTCCACAGATTGCACCTGCCATGATCTCCCAGCTAAGATAAAAACTTCGCCAACTGCTGGACAATTGTCCAATGTTCCGATCTCCCCTTCTGTACTAAATACATGATATGTTTGGTTATCTTGAAACACAGAGTAAAATGAATAGTGATTTGTGATGCGCTCTCCTTTTAGTCCAACGATAATTTCACCAGATTCCATCCGCTGCAAATAATCATTTTCCAGCATATAACGCAATAACTCACGGTATTCATCCTGAGATATTGTTTCTCTAAAAACTGGTAGAAGTAAAATATTTTTTGCCAAATCAGGGGGTGATAACTCCCCATATGTCATCAAGGTGCTTAATGTTTGATGAACTAACAAGCTCAATGGTTTTGGTTTTAGGCTAAATGGCTCTACCCATCGTTCCTCTGTATATAGCTGAATAATTGCGATGATACGCAACAATTCCCATGGTAGGCTCTCAAAAAGGTTTTCATTACTCTGTTCATGAAGATGAACAAACATCATCTTTGATTTTCCTGAGCGTCTGCCAGAACGTCCCAAACGTTGTACAAAACTCGCAGAAGAATAAGGGGCTCCAAGCTGAATGATGGAGTCTAAATTCCCAATATCGATTCCAAGCTCCAATGTAAGTGTTGCTGATGCTACAGTAGGACCTTGACTTTCTCGCAGTGCTGACTCTGCCTCATGCCGAAGAGAAGCGGAAATACTGCCGTGGTGGACATAAAAAACATCCTGCTCTTGATTTCTTTGAGCAAGTTCTTTCATATCAGCGATGACTTTTTCAGCATCACCTCTACTATTTGTAAAGATCAAGCACTTTTGGGTGTGACAATTATCATAAATAAATTTATTATATTTTATTATGGTATCTTCGCTTTCTTCCACATTTTCAGAGAGAATAAAACTTTCAACACTTATGGAGATTTTTCTTTTTACTTCCTTGATCCCAACAGGTACCGCTATTCGTTTGGTTCCTGAAGCAAGGTAACTCATTGCAGGATCGTAATCTTTTAATGTCGCGGAAAGTCCTATACGTCGTGGCTTGCATCCTGCTATTTTTTCCAATCTGGCGAGCAAGCATAGTACTTGGAGTCCACGATCTGTTCCCATAAATGCATGGACCTCATCAATAACAATGAATCTCAAATCAGAAAAAAGACGTGTTAGATCGCCTGGCTTGTTCATCAACAATGCTTCCAAAGATTCAGGTGTTATTTGCAGAACCCCTTCTGCTTCTTTGAGAGCACGATTTTTTACGGACTGGGAAACATCCCCATGCCAAGGCCATACTGGAATATAACTCTCTTCCAACAACCCGTTTAACCGTTCAAACTGATCGTTAATCAAAGCTTTCAGTGGACCGATGTACATGATCCCTATGGACTTGGCTGGATTTTGATACAAGGTAGTAAGCATAGGGAAAAATGCTGCCTCTGTTTTTCCAGAAGCCGTACCAGATGCAATGATAATGTGGTTATCAGTGTCTAAGATTGCAGCACATGCCTCTATCTGTACTTCTCTTAGATCAGACCAGTTTTTTCGGTAGATATATTCTTGGATAAACGGTGCATAGCGCTCAAATGCTGTCTGACTCATATTTCAAACTCGGCAAATAAGGCCTCGCTTTCATCAGTTATCTGTTCTGGATCTTGTTCGGCGCTTTTCACAGAATAACCCTGGTCAGTGATAAGTGTATCAAAGCTTATATCTGGCTGTTGTTGTAGTATGTTCATCAGAGTGAGAAAATCTTTTGTTATTTCACGGGGAGTAAGGAGATTTTCAGCCCCCAGCCTCCCAACTACGGTGCCGAGAAAGGCTGTTAATTCTTGTGAGCCCAGAGAACAGGTATAAGAGTAATGTGCACTATGAACCTCACACAAACGCTCCATCATAAGATATATTTCATCTGGGGAGAGTTGGGCAAGTTTTATGATAGGACCAGTATAATCAACAAATCCTTGTCCTACAAAACGATTATCAGAAAGGCGAGACCGTAATGCTCCATAGTTAAATAATCCCCGGCGCTCGTCATAAATGAACTGCTCTGTTCCACTCAGGAAAACGCCAATATATTGTGCTTTTCCCTGCATGGTATCATTAAAAATGGTTAGGATTTTTTCGTAGTTACTATCTCTTGCTTGCTTATGTGATATTTTATAGAGATTTACGCCTTCATCTAAAAATACAAGTAATCCCTTGTATCCTGCCTTGAATACAAACAATGCAAATAGCTTTAAGAACTCATACCAGCTTTGATCATCAATGATGCGATCAACTGAAAGGTTCTGTTTTGCCTCTGTTTTGGTAGAATACTCTCCTCGCAACCAACGTAAAGCTGATTGTTTTAGATTATCATCTCCGGTTTTCATCCCACGCCAATAGGCATCGACAACCGTTGCAAACGCAAATCCATAGGTCATTTCAGATACTTCTGTCAAAACGCTGGCAATCTTTTTACTCACTGCGTCCACGAATTCAGGAGTATTTGGTTGTAGCCCAGTTTCTTTTGCTACTGTTCCTTGTAATCCAGTAATCCATTTTTGAAGAACTGCTTCTAAAGCACCTCCTTCTGGTCTGGTTAAGGTGGACATATTTTGCATTAACTCCTGGTAGGTAGCCAGTCCCTGACCTTTTGTTCCAGTAAGACGTCGTTCTGGTGATAAATCAGCGTCAACAACAACGAAATTTTTCTCCATCGCATTGGTGCGAATCATTTGCAGTAAGAAACTTTTGCCGCTGCCATATTGCCCAGCCACCAAGCGAAACGATGCTCCTTCATTTTCAATTGTTTCAAGATCATTTAAGAAGGCATTTACTTCTTTTTCTCTGCCCACAGCGATATGCCGCAGGCCAATTCTTGGTACTACTCCGGCTGTTAATGAATTGAGAACTGCACTAGACTCACGGCGACTAATTTTTGCAGATGACATTTTGTTCTCTCCTATCTCCTATTCAATGGATTGTTTCAGTGAGGGTAGATACTCATCTAGAATATGAGGCTCCTGATCCGTTACATCCACAATTATATCTCCCAGTATCTGCATAGATGCTTCATTCAGCTCATCCAAAAGGATTTCAGGCAGTGTCATTGTTTCATCAGCGATTTCTTCAATTTTATATTGAGGATTATCACAGGTCACGAGAGCGTACAGTACTTTCTTTTGTTCTGGCATAAGATGGTTTATATATTCTTTTAATTGAGGGGTTAAGACTGATTCATTAAATAATGTGGATGTTTCATCTGTTTTTGAAAAAATAGACAAATTTTCGTAGATATACTCAAATTCATCACGGTAATCATCTTCTACAATGATGGTTGTGTTTTCTTTCACCAACAACGCACACCCGAGATAGCGCTCTGCAACATGGTTAATCTCAGCTATCAAAGCATCGTCACCAGGTATCTGCTCACATTCCCAAGCTGCGGACTCCAGACGCTCCATGAGAGTTCGTGCTTCTAAAGAGAGAGCGAGATAGATAGCTTTTATTTCTTGTATCTCTGTGAGTAGTTCCTCTTGAACAGGCACAAGAGTCTCTTCTACATGCAATGCGTCGCGAACAGCATCAGATTGCTTGCGTAAATTATCTATGTTTTCAAAATCAAGTGTTATTTCTGGTTTTTTTGTGGATTCACGTTGTTCTGATGGGGTCTGTCCATATTCTTTCTTTAAAAAAGATTCAACTAACTTTAACGTTTCATCGTCAAGCGTAATACCACGCAAACGGCCACGGCTTCCTTGTAGTTCGCGTAATGTATTTTCACCGCATCGCACCAGGTCGTTTATGTATTCTCGTAATGTTGTATTTGTTGAGTAGGGCTTTACCGTTAAAGTGGTTTTTTGATTTGCTTGTGGGTAAACTGCACTACGAAACAAATAATGCTCTTGTTTTTCTGTATGGCTTGGGCCATAGGCTTCTAGTATACCCTTTTGAGATTTTTTTCGTAGAGCTGCATCTGCCAAGGTTATGACTCTTGGAATGGCTTCTTGCATCATCTCTTGATTGCCTTCTTTGTAAAATTTGCTATTGGCCAGAGAATAATCACAGAGAGCATTAATCAGTGTAAATGGGAGTTTGAGTGGTACATCCTTTGCATACTGCTCAACTAATATATCTGTCATAGGTGAGGGCTTCAAGGGTATAAAGCCGCTTTCTAATGGCACTATATATGGTATATTATGGAGGCGTGCGAAATCAAATGACCAGTTCAACACATAATGAATTAGTTTATTGTATTTATCTTTATATTCATTTAATATCTTGAATAACTGATCATATCCTTCTTGCGGGGTTTTCCATCCGATGCCATTTAGAATCTCATAGATGAAGAGAAAAATGTATGATAAATCGGTATCCAGGTAATTGCCCTGACGTACTTGAGATCGCCAATAGAAATACCATGCTTGTTGTTTTTTATCCATTTCCCCGTACGTTGGGTGATATGTCGCAAATGGGGCAAAAGCCGCAGGTTTTCCTTCATAGTTGGCATATTTCTGCATATCACGAAAGACTGTATTTTTCGTGCTTTCTTTCGTGTTTTCTTCTGCAAGAACGACTTCAACAAATTTATCTCTTATTGTTTGCCATGGAGGAATGGCTTGTGTTTTTTCTGTTTCACCAGGGATTGTGATATCTGAAAAATCTTGTACTCTCTCTGAGGAGTTGTACGTACCTTTGATCGGCTCATCTTTTGTTATTGGTCCGAGATGAATGGCTTTTGTTTTTTGTGTCTTGTCAGAGCTTGTAGTATCTGAAACATCTTGTACTGTTTCAATCTGTAATTCCTGCTTATCTAAAAAGAAGTGTGAGATGAGAGCGTACACTATATTCCCAATAAAAACAGTCCACCAGACGGTAAGCACAAGTATAACAATATGCCATAACAAAGATCCCCATCCCCCTGGTTTTTCCAGGGTTGCAACATGGTCTTCTTTTGTTTTGAGGGACCACCCTTCATTTATTTTATCATCAATAGTTTTTTGAAAGTTTTTTTGGGGGACACGTATCACTTTTGCTGGGGTCATACTTAATTCTCTTCTCATTGTCATATATCCTATTTTTGTTAAATTTTATTGAGATGTGAGTATATGTCATAAAAATGCTCAAACGTAACTGTTCAGGATTCCATACCCCCAAAAAATTAATAAATGTGGTGATAACGATGTAAATGAGATGAGTTCTAAAAGAAGAAAATACGAGTTATTTCCACGTAGCAGAAAACATCTCACAAAGGTTGTGTATTGCGTGTATTTTTTGGTTGGGAAGGAAATAATTT
>JAITWW010000009.1 GCA_031285085.1 Candidatus Methanofilum arcanum | reverse complement strand
GTTGTGGTACAGGCTTGGAAGTAATAGGAAATTTCTGGATTGAGATCGGAAATGGTAGCACTGAACACACCAGTACCCAAGAGTGTTCCTGCCTTTGCACGGCTATATACTCCAAGATTAAAATCCGTCCCATATTTGAAGAATACGTTAAGACTTGGCTCTCCTCCCATATCATCGATATGTCCATTGAGGGTGATACCTGTGGCTGTAGCAACTGCCGCCGCATCTGTGAAAATTTCTGGCCTTGGTGTCAGTGATGGTGTCTTAAACATCCTAGGAGGAATGACACAACCATCTCCTGTAGCAGTTGTGGCACAGGCTCGGTAGTAATAGAAGGTATATGGTTCGAGATTAAAAATGGCAGCATCGAACACACCAGCACTCAAAAGTGTTACTGGAGGCGTAGAACTTGTAAGAGCTGCTGGACTTGTTCCATATTTGAAGAACACATCAACGCTTGGTTCTCCTGCTATATCTGTGATTTCCCCATGGAGGATGGCCTCTGTGGCCGTTACATCTGTCGCCACAGCTGTGGTGATAGTCACATCTGTCGCCACAGTTGTGACGAAATCCACAGCACTTACGGCACACGCTGGCAGCGTTATTGCTAGCGTTATAATGAAGATAATATGGAAAAAACTCTTCTTTATCATGCATGTACTAATGATTCATGTGCACATAAATTTTTGCGAAAACATTTTTTGCGAAAAAATGTAGTAAAAGCCATCAGGGTATGCTCGCTTTGCTTGCATACCCGTCGAATGTTTGTCCATTTTCGTATTTGCTATCCCCTGATTACTTTCCAGTTCGGGTGTTTTATACCTCTCGAATCATCCGACGCAGGAGGATGGTTCCACGGTAGGCACGCCCTCGCCGTGCTTGGCGAGGCTTGCATACCCGTCGAATGGTTGTCCATTTTCGTATTTGCTGTCCCCTGGTTACTCTAATAGCGGATGTTGATACCTCTTGAACCGTCTTCCCTCGTCAGATGGTTTGAGAGGTCTAAAATACGCTAAAACAGTATGACATGGTAACACCCTCATTATGCGAAATTCATCGTGTACATGATTTCTGTGCCTATAAACTGCAGTACCATCACTCCTATACAAAACACCAAAGAACATACAACAAACATCCACTCTTGTTTTGTAAATGGCTTGTTGGAGACATGCAAGTATGAATCCTTTCCATATCCTCTGCATAACATGCTCATATACACACGCTCTCCTTGTTCATAACTTCGAAGAAACAAAGTCCCAGTCGCATATGCAAGCACAGATAAGCGGTAGCGATAGGGAAGATGCGTTGCAAGTGGTGAAAAAAATCGAACTAAAAACATATTCTGAACACGTTGAAACATCCCAGCAGCGACAAACAGGTACCGAACCATCAACCCAATAACAAGTGTCATCTCTGCAGGGAGGCCAAGCCGTCTTCCTCCAATCAAAAGATCCTGCATCGTTGTTGTTGAAGAAAGGAGGATGATATATGAGATACAAACAAGGAACTTCACAAGAAGGATCTGTGCAAATAATAGAGACTCAGCGTAGATAGATATCGAAAAAAAAACAAGTGGCAGAGAATAAAGGATAGTTACACTCTCAAATAGCTGATTTGGATAAAAAACCTGAAAAACAATAACAAACAGGCCAAAGGGCAAAATAAGGAAAAGACGCCTGGCATATGTGCCAAGAGGAAATTTGGCAGAAAGCCACAACACTGCACATGGAATCATGGCTATGAGACCTGATATCCAAACCTCCGGACGAATTGGGCATGAAACCATGACAATGATGATTGCGAATACAAGAATTATTTTTAAGCGTGCATCAAGTCGATGGACCCATGTTGTTCCCATGGCAAGGGTTTCAATTGCATAGATCTCTTCAATCACAGTTCTTGCTGACCTCCTCCTTGATGGTTCCACTGGGTAAGCAGAGCCAGTGATTCATCCACACTGTACGCCATCGGTATTGGGACACCTCTCTCTTGCAATCTTTTATGAAGCAAAGGAATAGATGGCAGATCAATACCAAGGCGATCAAGCAATTCAAACTGGCTAAATATCTCAGTAACTGAACCAACAGCAGCAACTGTTCCATTATCCAGAACATACACAATATCTGCAAGCTCTATAACAAGATCAGTGTGGTGAGTTGCAAAGATGACTGTCATACCAAACTCTTCAGGCAAACGCTGTAAAAATGCCATGAGGTCTCGAACTCCTTTTGGATCGAGTCCAGCTGTTGCTTCATCAAGCACTAATACCGATGGCTCCATCGCAAGCACGCCTGCAATTGCAACCCGCTTTTTCTCTCCCCCAGAAAGCTGATGGGGTGGGCGGGAAGCCAAGTGAGAGACAGAGAGGAGATCCATTGCATGTGAGACTCGATGTTTCACTGTCTCTGTATCAAGTCCCAGATTTGTAGGTCCAAATGCGATATCCTGCTCAACGGTTACCGAAAAAATTTGGTCGTCAGGGTTTTGAAACACAACCCCAACTGTTTTTCTGACTTCTTTGAGGTTTTTCTTCGTTACGAGCTCTCCTCGAATCCGAATCTCTCCAGATGATGGGTGTAAAATGCCACAAAAATGTTTGAAAAGGGTACTTTTTCCCGCTCCGTTTGCTCCAATCACCGCTATTTTTTGTTTTCTCTCTGCTGTGAAATTTACATGCCAAAGAGCGGGAGTGGTTTTATATGAATAACAAAGATATCGTGTCTCGATCAGATGCATACATTGTCCCTATCCACTGTTTTTGCTTATATGACCTATGTTTCTGTGACGAGATGAAAGTTTAACTCTTCCTGTGCAGACCTCTTGCAAGTCCAAATACGACAATGAATGTGAGGGAAATCCCAAAAAGAGCAATAAGGACATCAACTCCTTCCCCTCGCTCAAGGGTGTAATCAGGTATTGGTGCTTTAAACTCAAATGTTCCTGTTCCAATTGCTTCAGGATCCCCATCCTCTGGACTCTGACCAAAAAGTTCTTTTGCGTTCTGTACAAATAAGGCAGCACTTTCAAGCCCATCTGGATTATCTGATGCAAAAAAAACAGCACCTGAACCAATGATAAAGGCAATAATAAGACCTGCAATAACGAACAGAGTTATGCTCATTGGATTTTGTGTTACAGTATCTTCCATTATAAAACCTCTCCTTCTTTTTTCCTTCTTTTTTCCTTTTTTTTACATATTGTTATCTTTTTTTATAATACTCTTAACTTTTTCTGGAACCATATCAGGACGTGCTTGTATGATGAGATACAAAGCTCCTGCAGTAATAACGCCTTCAATCACGCCAATAACAGCATGATAGACGCCCATTGCAACCATCCCTGGGATAAGGGGGAATGTCCCAGCAACAGCTAGCTCCAGTGCACATGCGAGTGCAGCAATAAAACAAGCAGCCCACGCGGCAATGCCTGCTGAGAGATATATCTGGTTGGTTATCTTTTTAAGTCCGATATATCCATAGTATCCAACAAATCCACCAATAACACCCATATTTATGATGTTTGCACCCATTGAAGTAATGCCTCCATCCCCAAAAATGATGCCTTGGATAATCAATACGATAGTGAGCACAAAGATTCCTGCATATGGTGAGCCAAGCACGATAGCAGCAAGCGCTCCACCAATAAGATGTCCTGATGTTCCCATCCCTATCGGAAGATTAAACGCTTGAATTGCAAAGATGCCAGCAGCAAGTACAGCAATGAGGGGGATGTTCTCTTCACTCATCTCACTACGAGACCAACGAAGTGCAAATATAATAAAAATACAAGCAATTACCCAGTACAGAGCAGCCTGAGGAAGTGGAAGAAATGCGTCTGGTATATGCATGTCTATCTGATTACATTGTATGATCTTTTTTGATTTAAGTGTTATTGTTTATGCACAATGGTAAAATGGTGAAAAAAAGTAATACAACTCCTGATGTATATATACGCTACTCATCAAATGCCTGATACAAAACAGGCAGTGGTGCATCTGTTTTCACTCCAGTTCCGGTGTAGTGGGTTTTTTTTGCATAATATCCCTGTTCTCGAAGTCTCGTCATATATGTTTCCAGAGCGACTGCAGATCTTCCACAGCGTTTTGAGAGGCGGTGATAATCATAATGAAATGCGATCTCAGGTTCTTGTTTGCAAAGCAGAAGCAGACGTTTCAGTGCATTTGTCTGTAATTGTGGAAGAGAGGAAAGAAGTGAGAGCATATCATCAATAACTGCAGTATCACAGATCGAACCCATCCAAAGTGGACCAATTGCTCGAATCTTTGTCTTGCAGTATGGACATGTCAACTCCGTCATTCTTCGTCCATACTGTTCAGTTACATACTGACATGATGTGCATTGATGCACATATCCAAGCCTTGCAATAGTTTCATCAGCGGGATCAGCTCCATTCACCAGCTTCAACATCAATCGAATATAATGATCCCGTACATAACACAAAAGCGGATGCACTCCTCGATCGTACTTGACAATGACACGTGCAACATATCCAAGAAGAATACGAAGCCCCACCTCAGGATGATACTCAGTATTCATTGGCATGGTATCATATCTTCGAATACCTGCTTTGAGGTGAGCTCCACATAATGGTGCGGTATCTGTTGCAGTGATGCACAGATAAGGGTGAGCACTTCTTGCTGCGGCATCAATAAAAGGAGAAGGAGTTCCAAAAGGATCTAGATCTACCATCTCAAATCGTTGTTCAGACATCAACGCATTTGCGTCACGATGGGTAATATGACATGAAAGCCCAGTTTTTTCATTGTTCTCATGCATCAGATCACATGCAAGTGATGAGTAATCATTGATAGTTACTTCAGGTTGGGAAAGAGCCTCATGTGCAACTCGAAAGCCACGTATTCCAGTCGCACCCATTGCATCAAGATATGATCTTGGCTTCAAAGACGAAACAAGGAGCACTGCCATGTCACGATTAAATTGCATTCGCGCATTATAAAAAACCTGTGCAGTTCCTGGAGGGAACTTGGACTGTTCATCAGAAACAGGAACCAAAATTGTTGTGATACCTTCAGTAATGAGTGTCTTTTGCATTCAAATTATCCACGTATATTAGAACTGATCTCCATAAAACGTCTATGTGCAGGTGATGATCAGACAGAGTATTATGACGTGATCACGAAATCTGTACCATCATGTCAGAAGCGAAGAGGGCTGCTGGATACCGTGCAGCAGATATGGTTCAAGATGCGATGGTTATTGGTATTGGAACCGGATCGACCGTATATTATATGATGGAAAGGCTTGCACAGCGGATCTCAGAAGGTCTTTGCGTACGTGGTATTCCAACCTCATTTCAAACAGAGATACGTGCACGAGAACTTGGTATCCCTCTCTGTTCCCTTGCAGATGTATCAGAGATTGATATCGCTATTGATGGAGCAGATCAAGTTGATCCTCATAAATGGCTTATCAAAGGAAGAGGGGCAGCTCATGTACGTGAAAGAGTTATAGCAGCCAGTGCAAAGATTTTTCTTGTTATTATCGATTCATCAAAATGCGTTTTAAAGCTTGATGGTCCAATTCCAATGGAAGTCACTCCCTTTGCTGTTTCCTATGTTACGACAGAGCTTGCAAAACAAGGAACTATCCTCATTCGGGAAGGCGTGAAAAAAGATGGCCCTGTCATATCAGATAATGGAAACTTCATCCTTGACTACTCAGTTGGTGTTATTTCAGATCCAAGAGCTCTTCAACAGTACCTGAACAATGTGGCAGGGGTTGTCGGGTGTGGATTGATGACTGAATTTTCTGATAAAATTGTAATAATTGAGGGGGGGTATGATAATAAAAAAGGATAAACAAAATATGCTCGTTAAGTAGTATTCTGTTCTTTTTTTATCTCTTTGATCAGTTCTCTTGTCTCTTTGAACAAGTTCATCTGATGATCAAACTCTTCTTTCTTTTCAGCTTCGATCTCATCAACAATCTCATCGAGCGTCATAGAGAGCTTGTACAATTTTACAGGTCTTCCCTTATTTTCGGTAATAAGGTTGGAGACACGTGCCCACTTACGCTTGCTCAAATAATTAATAGCAATACTTACTTCTGGCTGACGAAGGTCGGTACCTCTCTCTATTTCACGGGAGGTTAGTTCGTCTTTCTTAGAAAGAAGAACAAGTACTCGCGCAAAATTTTTTTTGAGACCGCCTTCGATAAAATTCTCAGCGAGAAGCTCATCCTTTTCACTTAATATTACAGATGGACCTTTCACCATGGTATACGCTTCCTTTATTCTTTTATATTGTTTTTACAGTACGAGAATATAAATGCACCCCTTGTAACAATATATTTGGAGCGATAAACAGAAAACAAACGTCTTTCACAAGATGAGTATATGTGCACAATGCTTTTTGGATTAAAGAAGCGCATAGTAGAACTCTTAAATTTAGATAAAAATGATTAGAAGTATTCTTTTGAAAGTCATGCAAAATATGATAAAAAGAAGAAAATATTCACGTTATTTTGTGTTTTATGAACATACTGCAATATTTTTATCAGTGTATATTGTCATATCATCAGCATTAACACCACATATAATACAGAGCCCCATCTTTTCTGCAATAGTAATAGCAAGGCGTGTTGGTACCGACGAAGAAGCAATGAGTGGAATTTTACAAAATAACGCTATTTTGACAATATCAGTTGCGATCCTTCCTGATAAAGCAAGCATACATGATGAGAAATCAATATTATGTATGAACCCATATCCAATGCATGTAACTGCTGCAGAGTGAATGCCAATATCACTACATTGAAATAGACAACCTTCACTGTTCCATAATGCTGCAGATATGGGAGGAAGTGAACATACGCTTTTGTGAATTATTGTTTTTTGGAACTGTGATGAGCTCAAGATTGGCTGCAATCTTTTCTCATCAAGAAATGAAGAGGAGCTTCCACATCCTGATAGCACCATACGACGCTTTGATATCTTAAATGGATTTGTTGTGAGAACACTTACATTGCTTCCTTCAATGCGCAGGGATTCGATATCTGCCAGCGATGAGATAAGTTCTTCAGTGAAAAGGTACCCGGTAACGAACTCTTCTTTGTTATGTGGAGCTATCATTGCAGTGAGAAGATATGATCCATTTAACCTTACAGAAACTGGTTCTTCTTCTAATATAAGATCAATAGGATCAGCACGCTTCGTTTCCTTATTCATAGTTACTGCCCTCTCACCAGTTCTTTTATTCCTGCAATGAGAGCCTGTACATCTGACATAGATGAATAGAGGTGCAGACTTGCCCGGACTGTTCCAGATATGCCCAGGTACTCCATAGCTGGCATGCAACAATGATGTCCTGAACGAACCATAATATCTGCTTGCTCGTCAAGATACTGTGCAACCTCATGGGGATGGTATCCATCTACTGTGAATGAGATAACACTTGTGTGCTGAGTGAGATCAGATGGGGCATATACCGTCACTCCTTGAATCTCTTTCAATCCATTGATGAGAGCGTTTGAAAGTATCTGCTCATGTGCTCTCACTGCTTCCATTCCAAATCTCTTCAGATAATCAATAGCAGCACCAAGCCCAATTCCGCCACTAATATTTGGCGTTCCTGCTTCATACCTCTCATAGTTGGATAAGAGAGTATATCCTTCATGAGAGAGATGCTCAACTGTTCCGCCTCCTATCATAAGTGGGTTTAGCGGGGGAGTCCCTTCTCGAATCCAGAGAACCCCTGTTCCTGTTGGTCCAAGCATCTTATGACCTGAAAAGCAGAAGAAATCACATCCGATCTGCTGCACATCAACTGGAAGATGGGGCACCGACTGGGCACCATCTACCAGAAACAAAATGTTATGCTCTCTGCATAGAGCTGCTATCTTTTCAACCGGAAGAATAGAGCCAAACACATTCGAGACATGACACACTGAGATGAGTTTTGTATCTTTCGTGCATGCACGGGAGAGTGCATCCATATCCAATAAAAACTCAGATGTCATAGGGATGATCTCTACTTTCACCCCTTTTTTTTCTAACTCTTTCCAGGGAAGCAGATTTGAGTGATGTTCAAAGAGAGTAGTAATAATATGATCCCCTTGCCCCAAGTTCAGCCCCCGTGCTACTGTCGTGATTGCTTCTGTGCAGTTTTTGGTGAATACTGTTGTTCCTTTTTTTCCTCCAATGAACTGAGCAACCTTTTCATGTGCATGCCAGTATCGCTGTGTCGCTATTTGAGAGAGACGGTGCACACCTCGTCCTACATTGGCACGATAAAAGTGTTCATACTCTATCATCGCAGCAATAACAGACTCAGGAGAAAGACTCGTTGAGGCACTATCAAGATAGATAAGGTCTGAAAGGAGGAAAAAGTCACCTCGTGCGGCATCAAATGGAGAGGAAGCCAAAGGAGTTATTTGCTTTACTGACTCCATTGGTGCTCGTGAGATCTGTTGCTTCACATCTGTTACTTTTTGCATCTTTGAAACACCTTCTCTCTCACACAACTCTTTCATTTTTGCAGGGAGTTCCTTCCACCGCCATAATCCATATGATACATATGCATCACTATATCCACGCTTTTCTGCTTCTTCAAGCAGACAAGTATCCCATCTCTCTGTCATCTTGGGATGAGTCACTCTCATGAGTTCGTACTCGGCTTCAAGCATCGCTGGGCATAAATAGCACCCAATTCGCTCAAATCCCATATCATATAATGAACTATAGGGAATCTCCTGCCACCAGATATAGAGAAAGACTTCAAATGCTCTCCAGTGTCGAATTGGTGAGAGATTGAGTTGCAGAGGGTTTGCAGGATTCTGTGTCGTGATATCGATACCACTTCGATTCCATGACTCATACCATCGATTCCCTTGAATAGTAAGACAAGGGCCAATTGTCTCAAGATATCGTTTGAGAGGAAAAAGCTTGAGTAGCTTACAGCACCATCGATTATCTTTTGCTGGTGGACCTGCTTTTTGGACCGCTGACCAAAAATCTCCTCCTGGAGGAACCATAGTAACACCTTGCTTTGCAACAAACTCAAGTGTTTCTGGGAATTCAAGACCAGTATCGATAAAAAATGCTGATGTAACACCTGCTTTTCTTGCGAGTTCAAGAACTGCGGTACTGTCTTTTCCTCCTGAGAATGATACATTTACTGCAGGGCGGTTTTTTGCATGTTGCTTTATATGATATTTAATGTCACGTATGGCTTGTCGCTCCAGGTTTTTGAGGTGGAATGTGTTTTTTGAGATAACCTCTTCCCAATGAGGGTTCTTGAATGATATAGGCTGCACCGTTACGAGCTCATGCACCCGTACGTACCCATCACGAAGCACACCTGTTCCATACTGATTTCCATACTTGACAATAACTGAACCTTCTGGCTCATTTGTCTGTACTTCTACTTTTTTTCCACCTATACGTCTCTTTTTTTCATGGTCCTTTTGAATGGTTACGATGCCACGTGTTGCATGAGGGAGAAGAAAAGGAAGAGCCTCAACATTTATAGAGAGGGTATACTCGCGGCTCACAGGATCAAATGCAAGTATTGCGCATCGACGTCCATTCATAATCACTGCTTCTGTGCGATCTACACCCCCTATCTTTGCAAGAAGGATGATATGCGCAAGAGGTGAGGTGCCAAATCTTTCTTCACATAAACGAGTAATGAGTGCATGATCAAATGCAAGAGCTGGACGGATCTCATGAGGCTCGGGTATTGGAATAGAGATTCCTTGTGTTTTACAGGAGCAGGTCTTTGCAATTAATGGAATATTACATTCTTCGCACCAGTACAGCACTTTTTTTATCTGCGGCTCTTGCTTTATTCCTCTTTTTTGCGTGTCATTCATGCGAACACTTCATCTCTATTCATCTCTACTCATGGATATTCATGGTATTTTTCTCATCTATGGCTTCATCCATGCTGCCAGATCTGTACCCAAGCAGATCAAGCGTAACATATAAAAATCCAAACTCGCGTAGTGAGGAGACGATTTCTTTTTGCTTCATAATAAGCATCTGAAACTGCTCAGGTACAACCTCAATGCGTGCAATATTGTCATGTATTCGCACACGAACAGGTGAAAAACCAGACTCATGCAGATATAACTCTGATCGCTCAATGCATTGTAGTCTCTTTTTCGTGAGAGGGGTTCCATATGGAATACGCGATGCAAGGCAGGCTGATGATGGTTTATTCCAGACAGAAAGGCCACGCCTCTGTGCAAGTTCCCTTATCTCTGATTTTGTAATACCTGCTTCTAAATATGGGTGTTGTATTCCTGCTTTTGTACTGACCTCAATACCTGGGCGATACTCATGTGTATCTGAGACACAGACCCCATCGATAATAATGGTACACCCCTGTTCATCTGCAACCTGCCAAAGCAGATCAGCCATATGCTGTTTACAAAACGCACATCGCTCTTTTGTGTTTGCAGCAATATCTGGAAAGGAAAGGAGATCATATTCACGGATAAGAAGAGGAAATGTATGTTTCTGTGCAAACAACACAGCCTTATCAATCTCATGTTGTGGAATAAATGGTCCAATGAGAAGAATGGCTATCATTCGTTCCTGAATGTGTTCCCATACCATATCACAGAGAAGAGAAGAGTCTACTCCTCCTGAGTAGGCAATAAGAACTTTTTCATCTTCTTTCCACTTATGTATTGCTTGGTACATGAGTTTGAGACCAGTGTCTGAGTTTGTTCTTATAGATGTCTCAAAAGGCTGCATATATCTAGACATATATGTATTGAAGTACAAGGCTATGAAAGGAGCCCTTAGATCACGAAATCTATGTATAATTTGAGATATAGTTCCTAGAGCTATAGATATACATTCAGGTAGACACATGAGCGAGATAATACCATTACAGGTAGAGATTGATGCCCTTATTCAATATGCAAAGAGCATGGGTGCAGAGGTGAAATATGTTTCTCCGAGTGAGATCATTGTTTCACAGTTTGTCTCTTTGAAATGCAGATATGGGTGTAGAGGCTATGGAAAACGCTTTTCTTGTCCTCCATATGCCCCAACCCCAGAGGAGACAAGAAGTATTTTGGCTGAGTATCAACACGCAGTCATGGTCCGATTTAGAGAACGAGATGGGTTTGAAGGGTATGCCCCTCCCCCAGGAGATCCACAAACAACTGCAGCGTGGGTACATCGAAGTATGCTTGCTCTTGAACGACATGCATTTCTTGCTGGATACTATAAGGCGTTTTCATTTTCTGCTCATCCCTGTTCAGTGTGTGCTCAGTGTATTCTCAAAGATGGTGGGACACTCTGCAGGTTTCGTGATCAGGTACGTCCAAGTATGGAGGCATCTGGCATTGATGTCTATGCAACTGCAAAAAAACTTGGATGGCGTATCCAAACACTTGCATACATGCCAGATGGGAGGTCAACATGTGATGCTGCACATACACATACCCTTCTTCTCATTGAGTAAAAAAATCTAAATTGAGAAAATATCTGAGAAATATCTGAAAAGACAACTGAGAATATTGATTACCAGCATTCAACAATATAATGATGTGAATGCAGGGTATTTTTCTGAGTGGCTTTCCAAGTACTTGCACTATCTGCAACTACATCATTACTCAGAAAAAACCATTGCAAGTTATGAGCAGGTTCTCAGGCGATTTGGACATTATCTTTTTATTCTGCGAACAACTTATGAAAAAAAGCCAGTTCGAGAGTGGACAAAAAAGGCACATCAACGGCTTGATATTGATGTCATGACCTCCTCTGAGGAGGTTGAACTGTATCTTTCATTTTTAATTGATTGCCTTCATTATCGTCCAAAAACAGTATACCGCATTATCTCAACAATTCATTCGTATTATTGTTATATTGAACGCCAAACAGGCAGTCCATCTGCACTGACTCCTGTCTCAAGCGTGGAAAGACCAAAAATAGAAAAAACAACATCTCCCTACTTATCCCATGAAGAGGTGATACAACTGCTTGATAGCGTGGATGATGCGCGTGATCAGTTGATTATTCACTTGATATATGGTACAGGTGTTCGTGTCTCGGAGTTATGTGCTATTACGATTGAAGATTTCTCATTTGAACTCCAAACAGTCCAAATTTATGGGCGTGGTGACAAAATACGCGTTGTATTTCTTGATAATGATCTCCTTATGCAAATAACCAAATATATCGGTAAACGAACATCTGGTCCCCTCTTTTTAGGGCATAAAAGTAGACAGATATCACCACGAACGATTCAACATATTTTCAGACAATACGCCCCACCAGGTGTTACCCCCCATACGCTTCGTTACAGTTACGCGACAAAACTCTATCAACAAACAGGGGATATTCACATGGTCCAAAAAAGCCTTGGATATGCATCTCCAAAGACAATGTCAATGTACCATGGTGAAGAAGGTGAGAATGGTATCATAATATCTAAAAAAGTGGATAGATGAATACGAATGATGAACAATCGATTATGAGATTAATTTCGCGAAAAGAAGTTTGAAATGCGTATCATCCCTTCTTCTTTGTTTTTTTCGAATGGGGTTTATTCAGCGTTTTTTGCCTTTCCTTCGGTATCAATCTCTCCTTTCCAGATTCTCGTACTTGAGATCCACTTTCCATCTTCTGCCAGCACACAAGAGATCTGGTGAACTTCGACACATGGCTGGTGCAATGAGTGACGCTCTGCATTGATCTCTTTGGCAACAGGGTATGTCTCTTCACTTACTACCAGCGCATCAAAATGTGTTGTAAGTGTTGTTCCAAATCGATCATGCAGTACTTCAATGTGATATGGTGCTAAAAACTCAGATTGCTGAATAAACTGCACAAGGCTCTCTTTTCGCTTTTCAAATGGTTCGATTGGATGTGCTTTTGAACCTGCAAATGCGTCGCTGGTAAGTCCAATGGTTACATCTCCATTCGAGCCCGCAATCTCAAATGCTCGTGAGATGAGAACACGGTGTCCAGCGTGCAGTGGTGAAAATGTTCCACCCACCATAACCTTCATGCATGAGAGGTTGGTAACTATTAGGTTAATATGGATAACAAGCACCCCTACAAGAATGCCGCATATATTGCATCAAATGCTACCCTCATTGGTTCCATCTCCTTAAAGGAGGGTGTGAGTATCTGGTTTGGCGCTGTGTTACGAGCTGATAAGGATGTAATCAGCATCGGTGCACGATCAAATATCCAAGATAATTGTGTGGTGCATACCAGCAGTGGAGATCCTACAACGGTAGGAGATGGCGTGTCTGTGGGTCATGGTGCGATCTTGCATGGATGCACTATTGCAGATAATGTCCTCGTAGGTATGGGAGCGATTGTATTGAATGGAGCTTATGTTGGGGAAGGATCTATTATTGGCGCTGGTGCTGTTGTCACCGAAGGAAAAGATATCCCACCTCGCTCTCTTGTGCTTGGAGTTCCTGGAAAAATTGTGCGAGAGGTCAGTGATGAGCAGTATCAATCAATTCTTGCAAATGCTCAGGTTTATGTAGAACTTGCAGGAGAATATAGTGAATATCATGAATAATACAACAACGGTAGGGCATGCACCACATACCAAGGATTGCAATGCATGTACAAGTTGTGGGTGTGGGTGTAGGCCAGTACATGAAGTTGTCGTACTGGGAGGTGGTGTTTCTGGCATTACCGCTGCGCTTGATCTTGCAAAGCATGGTGTTCTTGTTCACCTCATTGAGCGAGAGCCAAGTATTGGGGGTCATATGGCAATGCTTGACAAGACCTTTCCAACAAATGATTGTTCAATGTGCATTCTCTCTCCAAAAATGGTAGAGGCTGAGCGACACCCTTTGATTAAACTGCATACCTGTACTGAGCTTGTTGGTGTTACCAGAGATGATAATGCTGAGGAACAAAAAGGGAGATTTCGTGTCGAGCTCCTTCGCCATCCACGATATGTCAATGAGTCTGAGTGCACGGGGTGTGGCGAGTGCACAGAGATCTGTCCTATTGAGGTATATAATCAATTTGATGCTGGCGTTGGTGTTCGAAAAGCAATTTACAAGCCACATAGTCAGGTTGTTCCAAATGTTTCGATTCGGGATAGTGAGCATTGCATAGATTGTCGGCTATGTTATGAGATCTGTGGAAAACATGCCGTACTCGAAGATTCAGAGGATAAGGAGGAGACCATAACTCTGGATGTTGCAGCAATTATTGTCGCTGTGGGGTATGAGACCTTTGATCCTCGAAAGCTCGCTCAGTATCATTATCTCTTTGCCCCAGATGTTGTTACAAGCCTTGAGTTTGAGCGGATGGTTCATGCTCAGGGGCCAACACTTGGTTCTCTTCGGCGTCTGTCAAATGGGGAAAAACCAAAGGAAATCGCGTTTATTCAATGCGTAGGTTCCAGAAATACGGCAGTTGATCGCCCGTACTGTTCATGTGTGTGCTGTATGTACGCGATAAAAAATGCTATGCTGATTAAAGAAAAATCTCCAGAGATTGTGGTACGTATTTTGTACATGGATGTGCGTGCATATGGAAAAGGATATGATGAGTACTATGAGCGTGCGATAAAACAGGGTGTTGAGTTTATTCGTGGACTTCCTGGAGAGATCTATCCAGAAGGGGGTTCTGTTGTCCTTCATCTTGAAAACACAGAAAATGGAGAGATGCTTCGTTTGACACCTGATCTGGTCATATTATCTGTTGGTATGCAGCCAATTGAAAGACAAGAACAGATTGCAGGTATTCTTGGTTTAGATCTCTCAGAGTCTGGATTTTTCGCATCATCTTCTGAGGATATGACGGTTGCAAAAACGGGAATTCCTGGTATTTACCTTGCAGGAACTTGTCATGCTCCACGGGATATTCCAGATGCGGTGGCAGCAGGAGGAGCAGCTGCTATGAATGCATTTGTTGATCTTATGAGAGAGGATTGTGCATCGGTACCCCAAGAGGGAGCTATGCAGGAGTAGTGTAGATGGGAGAGGGTTCTAGTACAGGAATTATAACTCTTTTTTTTGATGAAGCAGCTCCTGGTGTTGTGTACATTGATCAGACGCTTCTTCCTGGTGAGTTCCGAGAACGTACTGCATTTGATATTGATTCTCTTTGTCGTGCCATCAAGCGGCTTGAGATCCGCGGTGCTCCCGCTCTTGGCATTGCTGGTGGATATGGTATGGCACTTGGTGCTTTGTTGTCAATACATGACGAATATATCGCTTTTCGCCAGGAGATGGATGAGATTCGAGATATTCTTCGTGCAACCCGGCCAACTGCAGTGAATTTGTTTTATGGCATTGATAGAGTCCATTCACTTCTCATGAGCTTGCATGAAGCACCGGTCCATATTATCAAAGCTGCTATGCTTTCTGAAGCGCATGCAATTGCACAGGAAGATGTTTTAACATGTCATGCGATTGGAGAGCATGGTTTATTTTTATTTCCCGTAGATACCCATGTTACTGTTTTGACACATTGCAAAGCAGGAGCACTTGCTTGCAAACAATGGGGAACCGCACTTGGTGACATTCGTACTGCGGTTGGCGCTGGTCGATCTGTGTCTGTGTATGCATGTGAGACCCGCCCCCTGTTGCAAGGTGCTCGTCTGACTGCATGGGAGCTTTTGCGTGATAATATCAATGTAACTCTGATCACAGATTCAATGGCTGCTCTTCTTATGCAGCAAAAAAAGGTTGATATGGTTATTGTTGGAGCTGATCGTATCACCTCAGATGCTGTTTTTAATAAAATTGGGACATACACACATGCTATTACCGCTCAGTTCCATGATATTCCATTTTACATTGCAGCACCACTTTCAACTTTTGATGAACAGGCAAAAGCAGATGATATCGTTCTTGAGGAGCGATCCCCTGATGAGGTTTTGTGTTTTGGCGGAGAACTTACTGCTCCAGTCGGTGTTCCTGTGTATAATCCTGCATTTGATGTAACACCACATGCTCTCATATCTGGTATTATTACCGAGTATGGTTTGGTAACGTTGCCAAAGGATATAGGCAAGATAATTTCATGGAGGTCTTAAATGGAGCTGATACCACTTTTTACTTCTGATCCCCTTCTTCAGCAAATAATCCTTTTTCTCGGAGAGCTAGCCCTTCTTTTTCTTATTATTGTCGCCTTTATTGGATTCATTCTCTTTTTTCTATTTGTATATGCGATCAAAACAGATTTTTTCCTTTTTCCAGAGTTTTTAAAAGCAGGGGTTATGTTTCTTGAAGGGTTCATGCGTTCTCTTTTTAAGATCTTTGGTGTGCCTGATTATGAGGTGTTGCAGGTGATGGTGCGGCTTCATAATACTCTCAATAAGAAGAGGTTTACTGAGACTTCTGTCGCGAGGCGTGCCATTTTTATTCCTCATTGTCTTCGTGCCATTGCCTGTCCTGCTCATCTGCATCCTGAAGAAGGGCTCAAATGTCGTTCTTGTGGGTTGTGCAGCATTGGATATGCAAAAAAAATGCTTCAGCAAGTAGGGTACATGGTTTTTATCGTGCCAGGTTCTTCATTTATTAAACGCCTCGTCCAAGAGCATCGTCCAAAAGCAATTGTTGGTATTGGCTGTCTTTTGGAGGTGAAAGAAGGAAATGTCATGGCCGAGCGTTATGGTTTGGTCTCCATGGGTGTTGTCTCAACAAAAGATGGGTGTGTTGAGACTGAGGTAGATTGGGATAAGGTGTTTGAGATCGCGTTACTTGGTATTGATCCCCAGTCTGTCCCGAAGGAACTGCGTAAGTTCTTACCTCAGTAGGTGGTTCTTGCTTTGTTTGTTCATTGGCCAGTTCTGTTGACTCCTTTTTTTTTGAAAGATAAGGTTGTACTTTTTTGAGAGTGGGTTATCAGCGCTTTGTTCATTATTTTCTCGCATCGGTTTTCTTTTTTGAGAGTATATATTTTAAAAGTATATAGTACTCTGAAAAATATATTATTTCAAAGTTTGACGATTGGGCTATTTGGCGAAAACGCAAA
>JAITWW010000007.1 GCA_031285085.1 Candidatus Methanofilum arcanum | reverse complement strand
TACCATAGAATATTGGTTTTGAACCGTGCTAGGTAGCACTGTAGTGATAATCAGGAGTGATCATTCTATACAAAAAATCAAAATCTTAGGGAGAAGTTGCTGTTCATTCTGCACAAAATATTTGGAAAATAGGCAGATTCAATATAATTTAGGGAGAAAAATAGCGGTTTTGATAGTGAAGACCATTTTCCACAGGAGAAATTATTGAAAAATGAAATAAAATATCACAAAATTATGCAGCATGCAATCACAATGACGGCATACCCCAGGAAATAGAGATGATGGGAAAAAAGCAGGTGCTCACACACCCGCCCAGGGTTACACCAACAACGGATGTTTGATCCGACGCAGGAGGGTGGTTCTACGGGAAACGCGTCCTCGCCGTGTTTGGCGAGCACCGCAACATCAACAATAGCTGCAAGCTGCTCTGGCGAAAAACGCTCAGAATTCAACACCAGATCATAAGGATCAAGAACAGAGATATCAATACCATAATACTCAAGATACCGAGTTGCCTCACTTACCTCACGTGCCAGTGTCTCATCCTCAGCAGCTTTTGTATCCTCACACCTATCTCGGTCATACACCCGTGCAACACGGCATGAAATCGGAGCAAACAACCAGATCTTCAGATCAGCCTCAGGAATCATCCACCCAGACAACCTTCCCTCTGCAATGATAGCATCCGAATTCAAAACAAGATCCCGTTGACGCTCATCAAGCAGACGATCGATTGCAGGATCACTCTCACAAAGAGAACTAAAAGCAGCAAGAGAAAGAGAACGCTCAGCTGCCATCGATCGAAATACCTCACCAACAGATATGTACTCACAGTGATATCGATCAGCAAGCATCCTGCCAAGTGTTGTTGTACCACTTCCAGGAAGCCCACTCATCGTAATTCTCATTACAACCCTCCAATATCAAGACCCTTTCGAATCACCTGGGACATCACAAGAGAACAAAGCATATACCAGATAATCCATGCGGGAACAACACCAAAAAGAATAGGATCCGTCAGATGTACCGTCCCAGTAAAAGGAAACGTAATAAAGGTATCAAAATGAGTTAAATGATAATACAACCAGAAAAAAATCGGCAGCGTAATTGCCATAATATATCCCATCGGCTTAAACTGCTGCTGAGTCATCTCCATCTGATCCTTCATCATCGCATCGCGTCTTGCCTCAAGCTTTTTGAGTTGCTTCTCATCTTTTGCAAGAGCTGCCTCTCGATACTCCTTTTGAAACCCCTTTGTCTTCTCTTGTATTCTTTTCATCAAAGTATAATCAATCGTGTACTTTTGCAAAATTGAAGAATACAACCCAGTAAACGCAGAAAGGACAATGATGAAAATATAAAACGGAGCATCGAGAAACAGAACAAATGGTCCTAAAACAAGATCCAGTGTCTGACCAATCCCAACTCGAATCGTTTCAACTGATGCAATCAGCATAAGTCCCATCGCAATCAACATAGGAGTCATTGCCGCCCCAAGAGAGGGAGAAGAACGCTCAGAACCAGCCACACCAATCACCGAAGCACTGCTGCTAATCTCTCAACAGAAAGAGTCAACAAAAAATCTGCGTTCTCAATATACAACACCGTGCACCCAGTGAGCATCGCATATGACGCCGCTGCTGCACGATTAAACTCCTGATGCTCCCGAATAGACCGAGAACCTTCGATATCACGAAGACGTGATTCATCACTCATCCTTCGTCGCAGAATCTGATCATCATCAGCCTCTACAAGAACAAAAACATCAGGCATCAGATCACGAAGCACCCACTCAGGAAGCCCAGGCAAAAATCCAGAAGGAGTCTTCACTGAAGCATGGGTATCAATAATGACATTCCCATCAATCTTTGCAATCTGCTGGGAAGCCTCACGTTGCAATGCCTTTTGTTCATCCTTCCCAAGCTTTCGCATCTCATCACGATCTTGCACAAGACCCTTCGCCTTGGCAACCTCAAACATGAATGTTCCAAAATTGATACTCTGATACGGTACACCATCATCTGCTAACTTCTGAATCGTATCAGTAATCACAGACGTCTTCCCAACACCAGGAACACCTGTAATAATAACTTTCTTGCCTGCCATATATAACTCACCAAAAATAAGTGGAGTCTTGAAAATGGAAACCTATGTAGGAACCCTACATAGTATACTCCGAATTGCAATTAATGGTTTACTCTTTTCCAAAGAAACTGCGCATAAACGGATACATCTCCATAATCTGTTGCGATGCAATTTCTTCATACAATCGATAAGTAATACTGACCGTAAGAAGCAATCCAGTACCAGAAACCGCACCAACTACACCAAAGAGATTTGCAATCACAGACATTAACCCAACAAAGATACCACCAATCACGGTGACACGGGGAATATATCTGTCAAGTACCTTTTCAAGCACAAGAGGACTGCGTCTATATCCTGGAATTGACATCCCAGAACGTTGAATCTGACGGGCAACAGACGCTGAGTCAAGACCCGCAGTCTTTACCCAAAACAGCGCAAACAGAGCACCACCAGCAATCATCACAAAACAATCAATACCAATTCGAAGGAAAATCTGCCAGGGAACATGTCCACTAACATAACTCGCGGTCCACCACATCCAGTCAGAAGGCGTATTCACCGGCGCAAGATACCACATCAAACCACTGACAGGAGCTGAGCCATCAAATGTACCAAAGATCGTGATACCTACATTGTTGAGGAACAACCCTACCATCTGAACATTTGCCTGGAGTACACGCACCAAAATCATTGGTAAGACACTTGCGTAAATCAGCTTCACGGGGAAACGAGCACGAGCCCCACGCACTTGAGTATGTGCAAGAGGAATCTCAACACGGGTAGACTCAAAATACACAATGATAAGAAAGATAGTAATCGTGGTTATCAGTGCAATCAGCTCAGAACCATAATACTGGAGGAAGTTTGCCCCATCAAATAAAATAGCGAAAAACCTCGGAATCAGACCCACAGGGTACATATCATTCACTGGTGCCCAGTTAATGAAACCATTCACAAGTGCCTGTGAAATACCAGCAATAATGAAAAGACCAACACCAGATCCAACACCCCATTTCGTCACTACTTCATCCATAAATACGATCAAAAGGCCACCGATACATACTTGGATAAAGATCAAAAGGGACAATAACGCAGTATTTCCGCCAAAGATAGCCATGGCAACGCCTGGATCAGGCAAAAGAAAACCACCAAGAACCATGGGAATAGCCTCGATGACGATCATAGCAAAGATCATGACCTTCTGAAGACCCATGTACTGGATCTGACCATGGGGATCACTGGTATCAATCTTAATCAGTTCTGCACCCTTTAACAGCTGTAATACGATAGAGGCTGTAACAATCGGACCGATACCGAGGTGAATAATAGAACCACTTGCACCTGCAAGTAATGCACGATAATACTCAAAAATATCCTGAGATGACGGATCAAGCCCAAAGACATTGATGTTTGTTAAAATGAAATAAATAACAAGAATTGCAGCGGTCCATGCAAGCTTGTTTTTAAAGTGAATGTGACCTTCGGGACCACGTACAGCTGGCATCCTCGCCAGAATTGGCTCCCATCGATCTAATAATTCTCCCATGATACCCACCTGAAAAAGAGAGGCAGTTAGGCGATGATAGCCTCTCCGCCCTGTGCCTCAATCTTTGCAACCGCCTGATTTGAGAATGCTTTTGCAGTAATCTGTAATTTCTGTGTCACTTTACCGCCACCAAGGACCTTCTCAATGCCCAAATCAGTGGCGTTAATGACAATCAAACCATCAGACTCTTGTGCAATACCAAGCTTCACAAGATAACCTGCCATCTGATCAAGTGCTGACACGTCAAGCACCTCATCAACAGGAGATTTCAAAGATCTAAAGCCCATCTTACGATACACATAGCCTTTCTCAAGGTAGACTCGGACAAAGTGATGCTTACATCCACCGCTATTTCCACGACCACCACGGTTTCCTGCCCCACGGCGATTTTTATGTGTTCCACCACCACAGGTTCGAGAACCGCGATACTTAGAACGCTTATTTACTGGCATATCTCACCTCATTCTGTATAATAGTGCATTTATTGCTTCACCGTGATACCCAAGTGAACCACCCTGCTGATAGGTACGCTTTGTTGTCTTGTGACCTTTGCGGGGTGGGTGAAGTCGGAGCACCGGCTTCAATCCTGGAACATCAGTCAGGCGAGCCTCTCCATTCGCAAGTGACAAAGCAAACTCATTGATATCTGTATACTGAGAGTTCTCCTTGATATATGCATCAGTCAGGCGGAGATTTCCAGTCAGGCGACCACGGTTACGTAAGAGTTCTGCAAGTACCTCTGCATCTACCTCTCCCCATGCAATGTAATCCTTGACCTTACGAATCATACCGATATATGCCGGAGTATCAGGGATAAGCACGCAGTGATTAATGTGGTGAAGTCGAAGCATCTTGAGTGTGTCTTTAATATCGCCACGGGTATTTACCGTTCCGCGAATCTGAACAAGCACAAACATTACTCTTCTCCTCCGAACCGTGCCAAATTCGTTGCATTTAATGCATTGTAGATGGCTTTTGCATAGTTAATGGTCGTTCGAGTCTGACCACGGGTATGAACCCAGACATCACGGATACCTGCAAGATCAAGTACTTTCTTTCCAATATCACCAGTTACCAGGCCGATACCCTGTGGAGCTGGTTTTAAGGTAACTCGAACACTTCCAGCGGAACCTTCAACAAGCATGGGGATGGAGTGCTGTTTTGAACATCCACATTCCCAAGAACCACAGCCACGCTTTACCTTAATCAGATTCATCTTGGCATCGATAATTGCCTTTTTTATAGCATCTCCAACTTGTGAATCTTTTGCTTGCCCGTATCCAATATATCCATCCTTATTACCGACAACAACAACTGCTCTGAACTTTACACGACGTCCAGAGTCAGTCATACGCTGTACCATATTGATGTCGAGCACCTCGTCAATGAGGTCTGGGAGAAATGCGTCGACGATCTCAGGTTCCTTGATGGGTTTCCTGCTGGCTAGCACCTCATCTATGCTTTTGATCTCACCGGCTAATACCTGCCGTCCAAGACCTGTCAGAGGTACCCATTCTGATTTTTCATATGCCATTGTCAGTTCAGCTCCTTGCGGATAGCATCAATGACTACTTTTACATTTTCTGGCAGATCTGACATCTTATCGTCATAATCTGCAATATGCTGTCCCATACACCGTTCATCAGAGGGAAGAATCTCCTCTCCATGAGGGATATCCATACCTATTTCAGCAGCTCCCTTAAGAGCTGCAAAAACACGAGCACCTTGGCAGGCTCGGTGAAGGCCAATATCTAAAATTGCATTGCCTTCTCCATTGTTTAAGCATCTCACTGCAAAAAGCATACCAGTCAAATATGCAGAAGGTGTGCTCGAAAGTGAGCCGGTGTACCCATATTTTCGAAGCTCACTTGAGTGAGCAGAGGCAAAGGTCTTGTCTCCAATGAGTTCTGCTCGAACCAATTGACAGATGACGTGACGATTTGTCTTACGCACAACCATGCGGGGTGACGTTGACACGACAAGTTTTGTTCGTGCATGATAGTTTGTACGACCTTCTTTTCGTCGTCTAAACGGTACAAAATACCGTGGACCGGTTGCCATTACTTCTCCCTCCCGATATCAATCTGAGCTTTCAAATGTGCTACCGTCCTGAACTGACCACCAGCTGCTTTACGATAGAATATACGGTAGGTTGTACGATCGATCTCACCACTTTCACGCAGCTCGCGCAGGAGTTTTCGCTGTGCACGAATTTTTTGGATCCAGCGTCTTTTTGATGGCGTTCGAGCACCTGAAGAACCCTTTCTGCGACCTGGTCCTTTACAATGACCATAGGCACGCCGTGCCATACGAGCACGAGCTCTTCCACGTGAAACACCCTTCTTCTGATGGGCAGCAATCGCTCCCTCCCCAATTAATTCACGGATTTCTTCGCGAGAGATTGCTTTATCGACATCACTGACCTGTGCATCATCTATCCAGATACGATTTACACCACACTTCAAGATTGAGGCTGCCAGTCGCTTTTGACCTTTCAGATGTGTCATTCCTCATCCTCCTCATCAGGTGTTTCATCTTCTGGCTCCTCTATTAGCTCGCGCTCCTTTCGAGATGCATCCTTATAGTTTAGAACGCGAAGACCACGCTTTTCAGCTTCAATCTGGATCTGTTCACGTTTTTTATTCCCAACTGTTGCTGCAATACGGATTGCATGAACAGTAGGATCTGCATCATCAAGACCCAAAACATTAAACACACGGATCTCAAACAAACCGCAGGGGTGCATGCCACGTACTGCGATGGGACTGCCATACCCTGGACCTGGATGTCTACCTTTCGCTTTTTTATGCCTTCGCTGTTTATTATGAAGTCCACGAGGACGTCTCCAGGAATCAGCAAGCTTTGCCTTCTTGCCAACCCCATCACGCTTAAAACGGGCATCTTTTGATTTTCTGACACGAAGGAGTCTTTTTTTATCTTCCACCATCTCTCTCACTCCTTATGTACGATATATATACCGTCCTGGAACACTCGTGGATCACGGTTGCGAACCTTTGTTGCACGTTCGATATTTGCAGCAGTTGCTCCAACCACATCTTTGTTGATTCCGGTAATGACCACCTGCTCATTATTGATCTGAACTTTTGTATCATCGATAATTCGAGCGTATCTGGGGTGTTTTTCTCCAAGGAAGTTCACAATCTCAAATTTATCGCCAACGACCTTTGTCTGAATGGGAAAGTGACTGTACACAACCTTCATGGTATAGGTATACCCTTCTGAGGTGCCTTTGCACATATTTTTCAGGTGTGCTGCAAGCGTACCAACCATTGAAGTAACTTTCTTACGAGTTAATTCGGTTTTAATCGTGACAATTTCGCCATCGATGACGATATCAATACCTGGATACCAGACATTGCGCTCAAGTGTTCCCTTTGGTCCTTTCACCGTGAGAATGGAATTTTCAAGAGAAACATCCACGCCGGAGGGAATAGTAACCTTACTTTCACTAAACATAATGTATCTCCGTAGCCCTAGTACACGTACCCAAGAAGTTCTCCACCAACACCCTTTTCACGGGCTTGTCTGTGATTTAATACACCTTTTGACGTAGAAATAATCAAAATGCCCATTGTTTTGGAAGGGAGGTACATGGTTTCCCAGTATTCCATCTCACCGCTCTGCACCGAGAATCGAGGTGAGATAACACCACACTTGTTGATCTTCCCTGCAAGGTTGACAGTGAAACGCCCGCCACGACCGTCTTCAATATACTCATAATCGTATATATATTTTGACTCCTGCATAATACGCAGCATTTCACCAATCAGCCTGCTTGCCGGCTGGACCGTGCACACCGTCTTGCCAGTATCTGCAGCATTTTTCAGTGTGCTCATCGCATCAGCAACAGTGTTTAATCTTGCCATCTGCTAAGCCTCCTTAATTCAGTTTTTTAAATCCCATTTTTGGAGCCCACTCACGAAAGCACTGCCTGCAGAAATAGATATTGTATCTGCGAACAAGACCCTGCTTTCTTCCGCACAGACGACACTCGTTTGCACCACGTCCAAAATTTTTTGTTCTTACCTTTGCCATCATACTACCTCCACACCATACTTTGATGTGATAAACGAGATCGCATCCTCAGGAGTAATACGCTGCTTGTTTGGCAGTTTCTTCTGCTGAATTTTGCGGCGGCTAATACGGTACCCATTTCGTTTGAGCACAACAATGACATCAAATCCAAAGATGCCGATTTTTGGATCGTAGCTTTGTCCTGGAAAATCAGTGTGTTCTTCAATTCCAAAGGAAAAGTTTCCATGCTTATCAAATTGTCTTTGTGAAAGACGCTTATCAACGATTGCAAGAGTTGTCTCTAAGAACTGCTCTGCTGCGTCGCTACGCAGGGTTACTTTGCATCCAATTGGAGCTCCTTTTCGAATACCAAAACCTGGAACCGTTTGCTTTGCAAAACTTCTGATCGGGGTGAGGCTGGTGATTTCCTGAATGATATTCTCACCATTCACCAGTTTTTCACCACTTTCACCAACACCCATATGCACAACAACTTTATCTAGCGAAAGTTCTCTATTTGGGTTGCTCATGCGTCAATCCCCCAATCTAGAACTGCTGGCTGCTCACGGCCAACCATGATAATATACTGATCAATGGTTTCAAACTCCTTTTCAGTCTCAAGATCTGTGAGAATAACCCGGTTTGGAACGCTACCAAAGACAGGGATGATCTCTTTGATCTTGCCAACCGAACCAGAGTGGCGGCCATCAACAACCATTGCAACATTTCCTACTGCAAATGGGAAGTGATCAAGAATTTTACCTACTTCTCCTTCTTTTAGGGAAACTTCGATAGAATCACGGCTTTTATAGGTATTATCTCCAATGAGGTTGGAACCGTCACGGAGGTTTAACTGCATTCTACCACCTTTGAGAAGAGTTTTATTGGTAATTTTTGCAAGGCGTGACTGAGATGCAGTTTCTGTTATCTCAATTGTCTTGTGTCTGCCGGAGCGATCTCGAACGATACGGTAGTACTTATTGATCTTTGGCAATGCAATGATGTCAAAGATACCAATACCCATATCAAAATGTCGACAAGCTCGTCCATTTACAATCATATCTCGCTGGCGAAGAATCTGTTTTACTTCTTTCTTTGTGCGAGCAAATGACATATGATCGCGTAGCCAAACGCCTGCTGGAAGTGCATTGGAGTTGTGAGGGCCTGGAGATGGTTTTGTAATAAATTTATTGGTTTTTCTTGAAATTCCCCATGACTTTGGGGCAACCATTCGTTTCAGATGTTCTGACACTATCTATCACCACTCACTTACGCTTTAATATCTTTTCTCGATATCCATCATCGAGATTTAATTTCACAATCATTACGTTTGAGGGATCGACAGGGAGAGGAACTTCTGTACCATCTGCTTTCTTGACGATGACTCCGTCAACAACGATCTGGAGTTTTTTCATCATAACAATGTTCACGACTCCCTCATGCCCAGCATATGATCCACGCATAACTTTCACGGTATCTCCATGGATAACACGTGTACTGCGCTTTTGATACTGCTCGCGAAGATTTTTTGCGAGCGAAGCATGCATTAATGAACCGCGTTGGTGATGTGGAGCATTGTATCGTGCTTTTCGCTGCTTTCGCGGCTGTTTACTTGCAATACGAACCATTGTTCACCTACACAATTGTTGTTGCCATGGATCCGATACGTGGATATCGAACTGCAACCTCTCGTGCAACTGGGCCTTTGATGTCAGTTCCACGAGGTTCATTTCTGTCGTCAAGAATGACGACTGCATTATCTTCAAAAGAGACACGAAGTCCACTTGGTCGGCGAAACTCTTTGCGCTGGCGAATGACGACAGCACGAAGAAGTTTGCGGCGCATGTCTGGAGTACCTTTTTTCACGCTGACTGTTGCAAGGTCACCAAGTCCGAGCTTTGGTTGTCTGCGGCGAACACCGTGATATCCAAAAACAGAGACAACCTGCACTACTTTGGCGCCGGTGTTATCTGCGCAAACCATACGTGTTCCTGTGTTTATCGAACGAGGGATCTTTGAGCCTAATGCCTTCATGCTCCCTGCACCTCCACGATAACGAATTTCTTCGTCTTTGAGAGGGGACGACATTCAGCAATTCGTACCATATCTCCAGTTCGTGCATTCATGCATGCAGGATTGTGAGCATGAATCGTTGAACTACGTTTTTCATATCTCTTGTACTTGCGTACAAAATGCAGGTAATCGCGTCGAACAACAACGGTCCCTGTCATTTTATCGCTCACGACCTTGCCGGTGATCACCTGGCCGCGCACAGGCAAAGTGCCGTGAAACGGGCATTGTGCGTCCTCACACTCTTTTGTTGGAGTGGGGACGTTTAATCCAATATTTTTTGCCATTATGAATCTTATCCTGAATCAAACCCCGCATGAAATGATAATGCCACGGTGTGTAACAGAGGTTACGTGCTTTTTCATGCCAAAGGTGTCGAAATCTTTCATAAGCCAATACAGGAAACTCCGCTTTTGACTCCTTTCATACCAATTCGACGATGGGGTGCTGTACATATTGCATCTCCATCCACATCAACTAATCCCCCATCTGGGAGGGTGAATCGAAATACAGATCCTTGTTTTGCAACCATTTTCTCAGAACTTGATTGTTCAAATGGTTGTATTACAAGCATCTGCTTTGTTTCATCGATGATGCGTCCAGAAATGGATATGAGAGAGGGATTTTTGCTTTCAAGTACCGCGATCTCAAGCCCGATAAATTCATGGTGTATGAGATTTTGTGCGGTAATCATGCTTTTTCCCTTTGTCTGTCGGAGTGACTATATCTGATTTTTTGCTTTTTAGAAGACACTACAAAAGTTATGCAGAGCTTTCTTCTTGTTTTCGCTTGTTCTGCTCAGTCATCATTCGTGCAATGGTTCTTCTCACAAGGCAGATGCGTCCGGGGTTGTCTGGAGCACCACCAGCACTGACCTTCCCACGTTGCTCGATGAGCTCAGTTCTGAGCTTGTCAATGTTTTCAACAATTTCAGTATCTGACATCTGGGATACTTCTTTTGCTCGATAGATTGCCATTAGATATCCTCCTCATACGTATTCTCATAAGGTGCAGCATCAAAAGCCTCCTCCTCTGAATAGTAATCAGACTGCTCATCAAGCACATCTTCGATGTCAGTTATTATTTTTTCACTGTTTACCATGTCAATCTCAGATTTTGAGATCTTTTTGTCTGGTGGAACCGTGATTTCAAAGTGATCAGGGATATGAGCTCCTGGTGGGATGATTCGAACCTGAATGCCAATAACACCGAGTTTTTTAACGGCGACAGCATAGCCATGATCAACAATGGTGTTTACTGGATCTCCAGCATGCTTGACATATCCTTCTGTAAACTTTTGGACACGGCCACGTGCTCCTGTCAGTTTTCCGGAAAGAACAACTTCACAACCAAGTGCTCCAGACTCCATGACACGACGAAGGGTTGAGGTTCCAGCTTTTCGGAAGTACCAACCACGTTCGATTGCAGAGGCAAGACGTTCTGCCATGATCTGTGCATTGAGGTTTGGATTTTCAACCTGCTGAACCTCAACCTGAGGTGATTCAACACCATAGATAGAGGAGAGATCCTGGGTCAGTTGGCGTACAACCTTTCCTGCTTTTCCAATGACAATGCCTGGCTTTTCTGCAAAGATGGTGACCTGAGTCCCAAGAGGGGTTCGGACAAGATCCATGCCTCCATATCCAGCACGCTTGAGCTCTTTGAGAAGGTGCTTTTCAACGCGAATTTTTCTCACACCATCTGCGATAAATTTACGCTCAACTGCCATTATTCTTCACTCTCCTCAACAATTATTTCGATATTTACAGATTCACGGTCTTTTGCAGTAGCTCGACCCATGGCACGGGGCATGAATCCACGTCTCCTCATTCCACGGTTTGCAGAGGTGTGAACGATAATGAGCTCGTCAGTATCAAGACCATCATACTCTGCATTTTTCTTTATACTGTTTAATAGCTTCAGATAGACACGAGCTGCTTTCTCAGGGTATCTTCCTGCATCCCACTTGTCTAGTCCGCGTTTGTGCGCAACATTTCTGTTAAAGCGTTTGAATGGGATGGGTTTTTTGAGAGCGACAACATTATTGAGATACTGTTCAGCATCAATGAGGTTCATACCTTTTATAAACCTAGCAATCTCGATTGCATGTTTTGGAGATATTGGAGCCTCACTCATGATACCTCGGGCGAATTGAGCTCCTTTAAGATCATTTGAATAGTTAATGCGTGCCATGATAATCACTTCAGAGGTACGAATTTACTTGATCTCGTTGCACCAATACCAGCAGAACCGTGAGAGACTTTGCGACGGGTGGGTGAAAATTCACCGAGATAGTGAAAGACAGCTTCTGGTTGAAGCTCAACTTTTACGAAGTCTTTTCCATTGTAGATCTCGATCTCGCGGCCAATCATTTCAGGTAGTATGATCATGTCGCGAAGGTGAGTACGAACACGCTTTTCTGGACCACCACGGATATCAGCGAGGAATTTTTCTTCAATTTCTCTCCATCCTCTTTTCACTTTTCGGCGAGGGCGTGCTGGCATGATAGGAAGGAGCTCCTCAAGTGTCATTGTCTTGAGTTCGTCGATCTTATAGCCATGATAGGTAAATTCCTCCTTTCGTCGTGGGAGTCTCTTCTGTATTTTCTTTGCCATTCAGATCACTTCCTTCCAGTGCGTCTTGCAGCAATGTGTCCAACTTTTCGACCTGGTGAGGTTCCTCGGCTGACAGTTTTTGGACGACCAGTGTGCTGATGTCCTCCACCACCGAATGGGTGGTCAATGACGTTCATTGCCATACCACGGACACGTGGCCAGTTGCTGGCAGTATTTTTCATTTTATGATATTTCTTTCCAGCCTTGCAAAATGGTTTTTCACTGCGTCCACCGCCAGAAACGACGCCAATGGTAGCACGACAATCTGCATGGAACCATTTGGTTCTTCCGCTTGGCATGCGAACGGCAACGCGTGTTGCGGTGTGGTCAGTTACCATTGCCTGAACGCCACTTGCACGTACGAATTTACCACCATCTAATGGGCGTGCTTCGATATTGCAGACATACAGTCCGGCAGGGATTTCAGAAAGAGCCATGGTGTTTCCGCTGCGAATCTCGCCTTTTGGACCCCAGGTAAGAGTAGCTCCAACAGCCATTCCTTCAGTTGCAAGGACATAGACTTTTTCACCGGTCTCGATCTTGACGAGGGCGATTGGTGCATGGCGGGCAGGGTCATGTTCGATGTCAATGATGACACCGCTTATGATTGCATCACCTGTTTTAATGTGCTTGAGTGCAGCTTTATATCGGTGGGATGGTGCCCGGTAGGTTGGGCCTCCTTTTCCACGGCTTTGAGTTGTAATTCGATGGGCCATGTTACACCTACATTATACCAAGTCTGCTGAGAATCTCTTCAGCGGCCTTTGGATTTTCAAAGGAGATGGTTGCTTTTTTCGTGCCCTTGTTTGTCATTGCGGTCTGAACCTTCGTGACTTCATAGCCATACGCTTTTTCAATTGCACCTTTTATCTGCGTCTTTGTAGCTTCTTTGACAACGATGAACTGGAGTTGGCCAAATGTTTCTACAATACGTGTTGTTGCTTTTTCTGTAGCGTAGGGGTAGATGAGTATCTCCATTACAGATCACGCTCCGCGAGTTTTGTGATGGCATTTTCGGTCCAGATCGTGAGGCGTGAGGCATGTGTCCCTGGTGCGAGGTATTCGACATTGAGGCTCGCAATTGAGCAGACATCTACACCTGCAAGGTTTCGTGCCGCTCGAAGGGGATCTGATCCTGTAACAATAAGGAGGCTTTTTCGCTGTTTGTATCGTCGACCACGCATTTTTCCACGGCCTGGTTTGACTTTGTGGCTGCGTGCAGATCTTTCGATGTCAGCATAGACTCCAATTGCTTTGAGGCAGGCTACGACTTCACGAGTCTGGTTGAGGTTTTCAAACTCATTTGAGAGGATGAATGGTACTGTTCCGATGAATTGGTGGCCACGGGAACGGACGATCTCTTCATTTGCAGTTGCAGCGATGGCTGAGTTGAGTGCTTTTCGCTTTTCCTTTTTGTTGATGGAGCGAATGAGTATCTTCGCAACTTTTGGAGGGTGAGCAGCACGGCCTCCTTTTGCCTGAGGGACTTTTGCAGCACGAGAGCTGTTTTTGAGACGAGGGACATGTGAAGCACCTCTTCCACTTCCCCACCCTACTGCTGATGCAGTAATTCCTGCAAATGGGTTTGCTCCATGTGGTTGGTAGCGAAGGCTCTGAAGAGCGATGACTGCTTTTTTAATGAGGTCTGGGCGGAATGCAGTGTCAAATTGTGATGGAAGATCAATTTCTCGAATGATCTGCCCACTCAGTGATAATACTTGTGCTTTCATTCAGATCATCCCTGCTTGCTTTCCTGGCTTATGTAGCTGATTACCGGTTCACGAACCGTATGATCTCCAATACGCATTGCATGGCGTATTCGAACGAGTCGCTTGGCAGGGCCTGGAATAGAGCCTTTGATGAGGATGTATGGGTTTCTTACATCTCCATAATGGAGGAATCCACCTTTTGGAGTGATCTCAGCACCATTGTCGCCAATCTTGAGAAGGCGTTTGTTGAATTCGGTGCGCTGTTGATATCCAAGCTGACCCATCATCGGAACCTGCCAACGAACGTGGTGAGGAGCCCATGGTCCAAGTGTTCCGATGTGTCGTTCTTTTCCACCACGTGAGTGTTTGCGCTTTCGAAGATGTACTCCCCAGCGTTTTACGGGGCCTTGTGTACCTTTTCCTTTGGTAACTGCGGTGATGTCCGTGTACTGACCGATTTGGAAGAGGTCTTGTACTGAGACGTCAGTGCCAAGGAGAGAGAGTGCATAGTTGAATCGATCTTCGATGCTTCCACCGGCGATACGCATCTCCATGAGATCCGGGGTTTTTTTAGGAACTCCAGAGAGGACAATGGGGCGGGTGTATGCAAGCACGTAGATGTCTGTGATGGTTCCCAGTTCTAATGCTTCACGTGCTGTTTTTTCGCTTTCTGTGCGTTGATCCTTCTTGGGAGGGATTAAAGCACGTGAAATTTCAGAGTCGAGGGTGTTAGTCCAGATGTCGGTAAGGGGGTGACGCCCATAGGTGTCTGCCCGGTATACCCGAACAGCTGCCACTTTCATACTTGGAACCTCAATAACGGTGACAGGGACCATGACGTCCTTGCCTTCGTTTGGGCTCTTGGCATGATCATCTGTCATGATGAGGTGGGTCATACCAACTTTGTATCCTGCAAAGCCTTGTATTGAAGGTTCTCCTTCATATGAGGGCCATGCATGATACTTTGGGACCTGGCTTTTAGACCTTTTGCGTGGACTGTATGCCAGTGACCCCATGCGTGGTCTGTGTATTCTCGGCATGTGTTATATCTTCCTTCTGTTTCTGTACGATGTCAAGGCGAGGAGATTCGCGCAATTGACGGTAAAGAGATTTAGATGCCAGGCGCTATGCTGATTATTTCAGTAATATCGCTGGTTACCCTGGTCTCGCATAAGAGATTGTGATTTCATTTGGGTTTTCGTCTCTCCTGACGACGGGCATTTCAGCAGCTTTGTGCATGAATTGAGGCCCTTTCCCGTTCACATCCCACTTTTTCAGCCCGATGAGTTCTGCTCACAGAGAGAATTCATCTCCAAGAACGTCTTTTCGTTCACTAGCAGATCAGAGCCGCTCCGGCTCGATCATGGCTCTTTATTATTCGTAGAAGGTAGTTATAAATACATCGATCTATGTGGGGGAAAAAGGAGAGGGTGTGAGGGGTATCAGTTCTCTTTTTTTCAAAAAAGAGTTCGTGTACATTTGCGTAATGTGCAAAGCTTGACGACTCCTTTCCCACATTTAAACACATCATCTATTCCTATCCTTTCCCTTGCAGTTTGGTGTGGTTCTTCTGTTATTTCTTTAAATGGAGAAACCATGAGCATGTCTCGTTTTTGTTTCAAACCGAAATGATCTCAACGCACAGGTAAGCCACCCCATACGCCTGTGGACACCATAATGTGCGAACACGCATGTGCACTGGAGTTTATAGGCGAAAAAAGCAGTACCTATAATCTGAAATGTAGTCTTCGCATCATAGCAAATAGATCTACACATTCCACTGAGAAATGTTCACATATATTTGGAATCTTCGCCTCTGGAGAAGGATACTGAGGATTTAAGCCATTATTTCGTTCTTCGAACGTAGTGATTGTATATTCACCAACACATGCAGCAGCAATAAGCCATCCATCTGCAACATCTTTCTTTGACCACTCAGTGAGAGCACTTGATTTGTATAGATCGCAGTTCTGTATATAATCCAGTACCTTCAAGTACATATCCATTATTTCTGGATTTTTGCGGCTCAAAATGAGATCATTGCCAAATCTCTCCACCCACATGGTAAGTTCATCTTTCTTTTCTTTTTCCTTCTGCCCCTTTAAAATTTCGTTTTTTACGAGATCTAACAATATCACGTGGCCAAAGATAATTGCCTCCTCCATCCTTTGCCAAAATGTGGGAACCAAATCAAAAAAGTAATATTTTTTGAATGGATCAATGAAACAGTTCGTATCAATGAGAAACCTATTTCCCTCAAAACTCATTGACTAATCCCTTTCACTCGCTCTAATATCTTGTCAAAAGAAGTTCTATTAAGATTTGTGAGTCTATAAGCATCAGTGTACTGTGTCTTTCCTTCCTTGATGCTGTTGTCTAATGCAAATAAAAATCGAGGGTCTAGACGAGAAATAGATGTGCGATAAAAGTCCCCTCCACCGCCTTTCTGCTTCTCCTTTTGTTTATTGTAGCTATTTATGGCTAGAGCTGCGATCTCTTGATATTGAACAGCGTTTATATAGTTATTGTCTTTTGCACGTCTGGCAATAACAGTACCACTGCATCTAAAAAAAATTGCCAATTTTTCTACTATATCCACTTTAGCTAGTTCTTGACCACATTTATTCCATTTATCTCTAAATATGTGATTTGGAACCAATATCTCAGCAGTAACCGCATTACAGAATTGTTCGACATCGCTTGTGCTCGTAGCGTTGTCATCTCTTTCATGGTAAAAACTAGCAACACCCAACCAAATGTGTACTGCTTCGTGGACAAGGGAAAACAACCGAGCCCCATCAGAATCATTTCCGTTCAAAAAGATGAGGGGAGCATAATCATCAATAAGAGTAAAAGCTCTAAACTCATCAATATCCAATTTTCGATGAGTGTTGTTACCAACAATGCCATTCATCAGAATGAGAATGCCAATGTCTCCTAATCTCTTTCTTAGATACGTAAAACAATTTGCTGCATTTGCACAATCAGAGTACCAATCGGTTTTTAAATCTATATCTTTTCGAAACCTATCAGCAAACTCGATCGTAGAATGTATGTTTTTGCCGGTGCCAACAAAATGGAGTTTAGGCATTCCACTGCTGATTACATGATTTCGCATCCAATGTTGTATATTTTCGGCATAGTGTATTGTGTCAACAAGCTCGCGGCTGGGGATCTCTGCTTTGCTGCTGTCAACTGTGCGGTATTCTAAGATTGGTAGTTCTTCTTTTGGAGGGGAATTCAAAAAAAAGTACCCAAAGGGGATGTGAATTCTATTGCTTAGATCCTCGACTTGGCTAAAAGTTGGCTGAACAGTACCCTCTCTCCATTTTTCGAGAGTAGCAACAACATCAGAAGGTACTTTATCGTGTGCAATAGCTCCAATAACCCAATTTATGACGGTTGGTTCAATATGTACACGTACTTTCACCATGAAATACCTCCTGATGGGGTGAGTAGTAGCTTTACTTCAGTTACCTATAGCTCTTATTATAACTATGGTGCTGCTGAGTTTAACGCTTTTGGAGGATTTGGTGTATCCAAATAGAGACGCCATAAAAAATGTGCCATAACGAAGCCAGTGCAGCTACATAATTGAAGGAGTGAATAATTATTATGCAGATTCGCTTTGTTGAAAAAGGAGGTTTTCATGTCTGCGGCTACTCCATCGAAACCTCATTAGAAGAAAACCAGATCATGACAGTTTTATATAACGATTATTTCAATACCGAAAAAGCCGCATTGATTGATAATGTGGCGAAAAACAAAGCCGCAGGATACTATGGGTTGATGTGGTATTTAGAGGGACAGAAACGATACCGCTACCTTTTGGGAAAAGAAGTGGTTAACCTATCTGTGATTCCTGCTAGAGCAGAGGTAAAAGAAATACCAGCGACACTTTATGCAGTTGCCACCTTTGAAAAGGGATATGATGCAGTAAAAGCGTGGACGAATTTCTTTTTTGAAGAGATACCAGAAGCAGGATTTGCACCAAACTATGAACATGGGTTTTTCTTCGAGTACTATCCAGATGGTGTGAATGGAAAGTACGAACTTTGGACACCTGTGGTGAGAGCTGATGTATGAACGACTGCTTGATAAAAACGTAATACCTGACGAGGCAACAATTCAAAAACATGTCGGAGAGCAAAGCCATAAACGCCTTGTCGTTCTGGAAAACCAATTGAAAGCGGATTATCAACTATCCAGAGAGTTGAAATTTCCTTTCGGAAACAACTACGGTTGGGGTTATAAAACTACGGTTGGGGTTATAAATATAGCCATAAGTTCACTCATTTGTGTTATGTTTTCTTTGAAAAAGACGCCTTTACTGTCATGTTTCAAATCGGAGATAAGCAGGTCCCACAACTGGAAAGCCAGTTATCGTCTTTATTACAAAAAACAAATGATGTATGGGAAAGCCGCTATCCCTGCGGCGAACATGGCGGCTGGGTTCATTACAGAGTTTTAACTGATGATGAAGTGGCGGATGTTATGAAACTGCTTGCAATCAAGAAAAAAACGCTTCAAAAATAAAATCAAAAATACTTCATACCCTAACCTTTAGAAAATGAGGATGCCTCTTACCTACTCATATACACACAATATGAAGATAAAACACAGATCTCACACTTCGGGCGCTGTGCATTGCAGACTCGTCGACCATGCAGAATAAACAAAGCATTAATCTCCTCCCACCATTCACGACGGAATACAGTGCATAGATCCTGCTCAATGGAATCTGGATTCGAATGACTCGTCAAACCAAGTCGCATGGATATGCGCTTCACGTGAGTATCTACGGCAATGCCCTCATTTTGTGAAAATGCCTGACTCATAACGATATTTGCAGTCTTTCTCCCAACACCAGGAAGACGCTGAAGCTGTTCCATGTCTGCTGGGACCTCTCCTGAAAACTCCAGAGTAAGCATCTGCGCAGTCGCAATAATATTCTTTGCTTTGCTCCTGTAAAAGCCAGTTCTTCGAATAATCGCCTCAACATCCTCCTGCTTTGCATGAGCAAGATCGGTGGCAATAGGATAGCGAGAAAAGAGCTCAGGAGTTACCGCATTCACTGAAATATCAGTAGTCTGAGCAGAAAGAATCGTTGCGATGAGACTTTGAAACGGAGTCTGAAAGTGCAAAAACTCATCTCTCATCTCAGCAAGTGGATATGTACTTTGAAGAATACGAAAAATCTCTTCAGCAGATGACGAATTCATAGAAAAAGAATGGGGTAACGCAGATTCGAACTGCAGTCAAAGCGTCCCAAACGCTCTAGGATGGACCAGGCTACCCTATTACCCCTGTTGTGCCATAAGACTTCATCATCCAACCATATAAAGAAATCGATTTAGATCCAAAACAGAAAAAATGAGATCTCGTGATAATGATACATTTAAATACAATTACAGAGATAAATAAAGCAACCTGACCTGGAGGCAAGATGTGAAAACAATTTGTTTTGGATTTGAGCTACATCAACCGTACCGCCTGAGGAAATCAACCCCTTCCCCTGGCACAACCTTCCATGAACCCTATGAACAGTACTTTGCACCAGAAAACAAAGAAATTCTCCAAAAAGTCAGTGATAAATGTTATAAACCTGCAACCTCCCTTCTCATTGACCTCATGGACAAAGGGTTCCATGCAGCATTCAGTGTTTCTGGAACGCTCTTAGAACAGCTTGAACGCTGGGATCCCGATGCTCTTGATCTTCTCACAACATGCGCTCGCCATCCAAACAGCGAGATGCTCTGCCAGACATATTATCACAGCATCGCTGCCTTCTTTACTGATCATGCAGAACTCGCTGATCAGTTCATGATGCATGCAGATCGTATTCATGAACTCTCAGGAACACAACCCATAATCTGTGAAAATACTGAGTTCCTATTTAACAATGCCATTGCTGACACAATGGCTCATCTTGGCTTTAAAGGGTGCTTTACAGAAGGGGCAGACAGGCTTCTCGGATGGAGAAGTCCAAACTTCCTGTACCAATGCAGAGACATACCATTAATTGTTCGAAACTTCGGCCTTTCTGATGATATTGCATTTCGATTTTGCACGCATAACTGGAAAGAGTACCCCCTCACGGCAGATAAATACGCAAGTTGGGTAGCAGAAGCATATGGGGATTTTGTCTCGATCTTCATTGATTATGAGACACTTGGAGAACACTTTTGGGCAGACAGTGGAATATTTCAGTTCTTAGAGTATCTTCCAGAAGAACTTGAAAAACGGGGCGTAAAAAGCGTAACACCACGTGATCTCTTAGCGTACCCCATAAGGCACACATTTGATATCGATTATACCATCTCGTGGGCAGATGCAGAAAAAGATGAAACTGCCTGGATTCAAAATAGAAAACAAAAAAATGCACTTCGCGCCTGCGAGCGAGCCGCTCACTTTCCTCTTGATCGCCACCTCTATCGATTGCTCCAGACAAGTGATCACTTTTACTATATGTCTACAAAACATGGTTCATGTGGGGAGGTGCATAACTACTTCAGTCATCAAGGTGAGCATGATGCATTTATTACCTATATGGATACCTTGGCGAACGTCGAAGCACACGCCATACAGAATGCATGCACTGCCTCTTCCTCACCAGAGGAGCGAGAACACCTCAAAGCACAATATAAACTCAGAACACTCTCATCAGATCAAGCATTTCACTTTGCAGGAAAAGGTGGATATACAGGCCATGTTGCATTTGACTTAGATCAATTTTCTGATCTTATTGCTATCATTCCTTCAGACTCACTCGCATACCACCTCAAAAACCAGGACTACACTCATTGGTTGCAAGAGATTGTACAAGATACAGTACTTGCAGACCAAATCAAAGATCTTACATCCAGGGAAGAGATGATGGAATGTGTTGAGAGGAGGTGCAAAGAGTTATGGATGTGCTAAGACGTTTTAAACCCCTTAAAATTGCAATATTTTCCTGGGAAAGCATCTATACTGAGCGAGTAGGTGGCCTTTCAAATGCAACAACCTATCTTGCTCAATCACTTGCCAAATATCATGAAGTTCATTTTTTTACTCGAGGAGGAACTGATTTTACATTAGCAAATGTGCATTACCATACCTGGAACCCATCAGGATCAAATATCATCGAGTACTGCAACAACCTCTCGTACGGTCTCCTCTCTCGATTTTATGAACATGATAATGAAAAACCATTTGATATCCTTCATTTCAATGATTGGCATCTGGTAGAGGCGTTTCACCATCTGCAACATAGAAACTGTGTATTTTCCTATCATTCTACTGAATATGGAAGAAACGGAAACAAACATGGAGACTGGTGGGAATATCATGAGATATCAAGTAAAGAATGGTACTGTGGTGTCATTGCAAAGATCTGCACCGTTGTCTCATACACATTACAACATGAAGTCATGGATCTCTACAAGATCGATCCTGAAAAACTGTACATGATTCCAAATGGAATTATCATTGAACAGTTTGATGTATGCATCGACACAGCAGAGGTAAAGCATCATTATGGCATTCATTATCTCGCCCCTCTTATTTTATATATTGGCAGGCTTACATATCAAAAAGGACCTGATATCTTTGTACAGGCAATTCCAATGATTCGAGATAATCACTGGGATATTCAGGCGATTGTTGCAGGTGGAGGTGGAATGTATGACTATTTGAAAGATCTTTCCTATGGAAAGCCGGTGCAGCTTCTAGGATTTATTCAAGATAGTGAGTACATTAGATTGCTAAATGCAGCAGATATTGTGGTTATTCCAAGCAGAAATGAACCATTTGGAATTGTACTTCTGGAAGCGTGGAGCGCTGCAAAACCAGTTGTTGTCTCAAATGTAGGGGGACTTTCAGAAAATGTAACTGATTACATTACCGGGATAAAAGTCGATTGCACCCCAGAAGGAATTGCCTGGGGGGTAAATTGGTATCTCAACCAGCCAAATCAGATGAAAAAAATAGGGATGAAAGCCCAATCAGAGGTACAACACTATTCATGGGACCTTATTGCGAATCGGATGGTATATGTATATAGAAGCATCCTCCCATCTAAGTGATGAGTGGTGCTTTTTCAATTATTGAAAAACAATCAGCATGTTCCATCAGCACATGTATCTATACCAGATGTATAGTGATACTGCTTCACATACTGAGATATGTACCCTGCAACTCGTGTGCTGTCAGACATAGAATATGATGAAGTTATGGTTCCATCTGAGTATCCTTCAACACCAGATGCATGAAATGAAGTTCCAACTATCCCCTGCGCATACATTTTTGAGGGAAATTGAGGGATATAGTTCCCATTTGCATCCAGCTTAACTGCTGTGCCATCAAAGTTCTGTATCTTGGCAGCGAGACTGTCACTGTCAAGTTGCTCTATTATATCAGCAACCTCAGCACTGTTTTTGTTAGCATCCGGGGAGATTCCTTTCAGTTGTTGAATCATGGCAAGTACACCTCCCTCTTTTGTGACAAGGAAAGACTCACCACTATCTGTATTACCGGTATACTGCTGGTCAAGTATGGGAGATGTACCAACAGATGCTGAGTACATGAGTTCATCAGCTCCAAGAGCAGGAGTGAAAAGAGAACAAAGCAACAAACACCCCATGCAATAGATGATAAGTACCTCACGCTGATTCATACTCATAACATATGAATGATCCATAAAAGAGCTTTCTGGTGTTTGAGCTCTTATGTATACAGCAAAATAAAAAGAAGAGTCCCAAGCAAACAGGAATTCATAAGCACCCATAATATAAAATAATTATATAAAATAAAATATCTGACATCACAATATGAGCAAATAAAGACTTAAATCAGAGAGTGAGTACTGTACTATAGTTTTTTATGCGATTACCAATTGTACATATAACACCAGAACAAGGCAGTGTCTCAGCAATTGGCTGGGCACACGAGATCCGAGATCTGGGAGGGCTTGCCTTCATTCTATTGCGAGACAGAACAGGTATTGTTCAAATAACAATTCCAAAGAAAAAAGTCAGTGAAGATATCCTTACAACATTTAAAGAGATCTCACGCGAGTCCATCATTTCAGTAACTGGGGAGGTAAAGAGTGTAGATAAAGCCCCAGGTGGAAGAGAGATAGTTCCTGAGACACTGACTCTGATAAGCAGAGCTGAGACACCTCTTCCTCTTGATGTCTCTGAGAAAGTTCCTGCAGAGATAGATACCAGGCTTGATACACGATATCTCGATGGACGCCGTCCAAAGATCACCTCTATCTTTCAGATTCGAAGCACGGTGCAGCATGCGTTAAGAGAGTTTTTCTATAAACATGATTTTATTGAGATCACAACCTCAAAGATCGTTGCCGCTGCAACTGAAGGAGGAACAGAGCTCTTTCCTATTGCGTACTTTGAAAAAGAGGCCTTTCTCAATCAAAGTCCACAGCTCTATAAACAGATAATGATGGCAGCAGGCTTTGAAAAAGTCTATGAAATCGGACCAATTTTTCGTGCAGAAGAACACAATACCTCAAAACACCTCAATGAGGCGACATCCATTGATATTGAGGTCTCATTCGCAACCCATGAAGATGTCATGGACTTGCTTGAACAACTCATCTGCACAGCCTATCAATGCGTAGCAGAGAACTGTGAGCGGCAACTTGAAGTTCTTGGACTCACCGATTTCTCCATTCCAAAAAAACAGTTTCCTCGCCTTTCATATGCAGATGCTATTGATATTGCAGCACGAAAGATGGAGGAACCTATTGCATATGGTGATGATCTGGGCACTGCTGCAGAACGGGCAATTGGGGAGGAGATGGGATGTCATTACTTCATAACTGACTGGCCAACCGCGATTAAACCATATTATGCCATGCCATATGAAAATGAACCAGAGATCTGTAAAGCTTTTGATCTCATGCATCCAAAAATGGAGTTATCATCAGGTGCAGAGCGTATTCATAATCACGACCTTCTTCGCCAACAGATCAGTGCAAAAGGATTAAATCCAGACAATTTTGAGTTTTACTTAAAACCCTTCAGATATGGAATGCCACCACATGCAGGGTGGGGAACTGGGGCCGAACGGCTGATAACAACAATGCTTGAGCTTCCAAATATCAGAGAAGCTGTTCTCTTCCCACGCGATCGCCATAGAGTTGTCCCATAACCATACTCACAAATACTGTATCCATCCAAATATGAGTACTACGTGACTCCGAGTGATATAGATGTAAAGAGAAAAACTCATCTCACCACACTTTTCTCACAGCTTCCTCTTCTTCCAACAACTGTTGTTGGAAGCTATCCAGTGGTCCCCGCACAGACACGCTATGAGCGTGCACGATATATAATGGATCCACAAAAAGCTTCTGTCAGCATTGCAGTGCAAGACCAGAAAAGCGCTGGAATATCTATCATATCAGATGGACAGGTGAGAGGGGATATGATCGAGACCTTCTCATCTAAACTCCCTGGCATTCGTGAAAAAAATGTAGTTGGTTCTGTAAAACCAGCGACACATTATATTACAACTGCTGACACAAAATACGCGATTTCGAAGCACCCATTTGTAAAAGGCATTATAACTGGCCCTTCTACATTAACATATGGCCTGCATCTTCAGACATCTTCGTACCGGAACAAAAAAGAGCTGACTGCGGATATCACAGCCTCTCTTTTACATGAAGCAAAAGGCTTGCTTCAGGCAGGTGTCTGCATACTTCAGCTCGATGAACCAATTTTTTCAACAGGAGTTTGTGATCTTAGCATTGGAAGAGAAACAATACAGCGATTTCGAGATGAGATCTCACTCCCTCTCTGCCTCCATGTCTGTGGACCCATCCATACCATTATTGATGAGTATGTCAGTATGCCAGTAGATATTTTAGACTTTGAAGGTACACAAGAGGCAGAAAATCTCTCTGTCCTGTCTCAAAAAGAACTCATGGGTAAGTACATTGGGTATGGATGCATAGATACCACAAAACCTGTTCTTGAGTCAGTACACGAAATCATCCTTCGTATTGAACAAGCACTTGAGTACATACCACCACAAAAGATCCTTCTTGATCCAGACTGCGGTATGCGTATGCTTCCTCATGAGGTTGCATATGAAAAAATCATACGCTTATGTACTGCAGCAAAATCTGTTCGAGAATCGATATCAAGGGAATAGAAGAAAAGAAGAAAAGTGAGACGGTGACAGTCATGACAATGAAAACAGGAGAAGCATTTCGCCTTATTATTCAAATAACACCACAAAAAGCAGGAATTGGAAAAAAAGCAGTCTCTCTAAATATCCAAGCAGGTATTCCAGTCGAACAACCAGATGCTCAGTTTTCAGCACTGCTTGAGCAGGTAATTAAAACCACACAAACCATTCTTGATCATTCACTTTCTCATATTTCACCTACTTTCTGCCATTTAACGCAGGCGGTACATGGCCAGGCATTTGTGCTCTTTGGTCTTCGATATACTGCCGTCGTGCAGGAAAGTGGCCCAAGTATTTTTTCAGGGGAAGTTGTTATCGATCCAGAAATGGCAAAGCTTGATGATGGGCGTATTGCTGTTGTTGCACAAGAATGCCTCGATAAAACCATGCCTGCTCTCTTTGAAGCATATGAGTGCTGGCCATACGAATTACTCTAATAGGGTGTGTTCATAATTATACATTATCAAAATATATTATCTCCATTAAGCAAGTTCTTACCTGTTCTGATAGGTATATATAGGAAGAACAAGTATAGGATGATTGAAAGTAGAGAGAATAAACAGATTATACCTGACAGCACTGGTGATTTACTATGACACCTACACATTCGTATATGACTGGGCAATTTTTATTTGCGGGCCTGGCGTTTATTGGTGGATCTTTCTTTTTAGGGATCAAGCTATTAAATCCAACACCACTCGTAATTTGGAGCACAGGAACAGATTATTTTATTCAATCTACTTATTTAGGAGATATTTTCACACTTGCTGATGTTGCCACGATCGTCATTGCTTCTCTTGTTGTGAGTGCGAGTGCTTTGTATCTGCTACTGTATGATCGTATGCAAGTGCTGCAAGAAACCATGCTACAAACTCAACAAACATCTGTTCAATCATCAAATCAACCCATTTATACAGGAACATTCGAAGCTTCTGGAGCGCAAGTTGGAGTAGGAACAAATACATACCAAAAATTACCAGAGCAGCCCATTCCAACACCACTTGAAGAACGAAAAGCACGCTGGGAAGCAGTTGTTCCATCTCTCAAGGAAGATCAGCAGATTGTGTACCAGACAATACTTGATGAGGATGGTATGATGGCACAGAGTGATATCGTAGAAAAAACTGGCCTTTCAAAGTCCAATGTCAGTAGAACACTTGATGTGCTTGAGAGTATGGGGCTTGTTGAAAAACGACGGCGTGGCATGGGCAACTTAATTATGTTGAAGTGAGAAGTACTTCACGTGAGAGGAGGAGATAAGGGTGACGAGATCAAAAATTGTGAGTATTTTTGTGTTACTTTTGTGTATCAGCGCTGCTCTTATTGCAGCTGCTACGTTCGTTATGGATCAGCAGTATTCATTTGAAAGACAGGAAAGGTTACTAAGTGAGTATAATCAATTTCTCGAAGAAAATGGATTTGTAGGATTGAATAATCTCACACGCATGATCAATTCAGGGCTTATTGTTAGTTTTAACCGACCCGTTGAGAATGATGGGCTCGTACGTTCTAATTCTAACAACTTCTTTCTCATATAATTTTAAATAAACAAATTATTCAATTAAAACTGCGTTATAGAATGAAAGAAAAATATAGTGCATTCTATCAACATCTTGCAGAACTATCCAAACGTTCTGATGCAAGTCGTTCGTCACATGCTTGCCCGAATGCGGCATATATACGTATATTTTCTAGCTTTCCTGAAGAAGAAGTGATCAGACCCCCTTATGCTCGAGATACAGATCGAATCTTGAACTCAATGGCGTACACACGCTACATCGACAAGACACAGGTCTTTTTTCTTGTTGATCATATGCACATCGCCCACCGCGCTTTGCATGTGCAGATAGTATCAAGAGTTGCACAAACCATCGGACGCGCTTTGTCATTAAATGATGATCTCATCGAAGCCATCTCCCTTGGGCATGATATCGGTCATCCACCTTTTGGGCATGAAGGAGAGACAATTCTCAATGCTCTGGCAAAAAAGGTGAAAATTCCTGGATTTGCTCATAATGTACAGAGCTATCGTTGGCTTGAGATTATTGAGGATCGTGATCTCACGATTCAGGTCTTAGATGGCATTTTATCGCATAACGGTGAGAAGGACAAGTATAAACTGATCCCAGATAGACAGCTTTCAATTGATAGTATTCAGGAAAAATATGAGAGATCTCTTGCAGGGAGAGATAGCCTTCCATCAACCTATGAAGGATGTGTTGTGCGATTATCAGATAGTATAGCATATGTTGCCCGTGATCTAATCGATGCACTGGCAGTGAATCTGTTGACAAGAGAGGATCTCCAAAACTTTCCAGAACTTTGCTATGAAATGCTTGAAATAGATGATATTTGGGAAGATCGCAATAAAATAGAGAGGAAAACAGTTGATCTTTTAGTCAAGGATCTCCTTTATACCAGTTATAATCAAGACATGATCTCTTTTTCAGAAGATGGTCAGGCATTTCTACGTGCATTTAAGAGATTTAACTTCAGCTCGATCTGTGAATCTCCTGTGCTTCTTGGAAATCAGAAACGAATGGAGAGACTTTTTTCTGATCTCTATGAGCACTATCTTGATGATCTTGAGCATGAACGAAATGACTCTGCTATCTTTACTGACTTTTTAGATAACGAATCGACTTCACCACGGTATAGAGAAGAAGTCACTCCAGAACAGGCCGTCCTTGATTTTCTTGCAGGAATGACAGATAATTATTTTGAAGCACGGTGTAAAGAGATCGTGCTTCCTGTTCGCGTGCAACATTTTTCAGGAAGAAACTGAGATATCACAAGATAGAAGACAAGGTCTCATCGCCTCATAAATGCTCCCGTTTATAAACAAAGCCAGCAAAAGTGCAATTGCAATTCTCTAGAATCCACCAAAAATAGAACATTTGGTGAATGTTACAGAGCACTTTTTTGATATTTTTGATATTATTGTTTCTCCCACCTGAGAAGATTCATAACCTCTGCAAGTCCTTTGCCCCTTTTAAGCTCCTCCCTAATTCTATCCTCTGTTTTTTGAACCTCAAGGGCACGACGTGCTATCTCATATGCTCGCTCTTTTGGAACAACCACAACACCATTTTCATCTGCGATAATCCAATCCCCCGCACGCACTGTCTGCCCACAGCACTGTATTTCAGCATTTATCTCTCCAAATCCTTTTGGTTCACCAGCATTTGGACAGGTCCCGCGTGCCCATATGGGATAATGCATGGTGCGAATATCATCAACATCACGAACAGAGCCATCAATAATAACCCCTGCAATACCACGATTTATTGCAGAAATAGTTGCCAGCTCACCCCATGGAGCAATATGTGTTCCTCCATCATTATTAATAACAAGCATATCCCCTTGTTTTCCCAGTTCAATGGCTTGCACAGGCTTTGCCCAGTCACCTGCAAAGGTCTGAACAGTTATTGCTTGCCCTGCTGCCCGGATATTATCTCCACATATTGATGTAATGCCAATCATAGCCCCTTTCCGGTGCATCGCATCGCTGATACGTGGCGTGGAAAGCGTTGAAAACATCTCACGAACCTCATCATCACGTGTCTTTGTGGTTGGTGATATCAAAGATGGATCATCAATGGCAGATCTAATGCGCGCAGTTGCGCCGGTAACATCAGATGAACGGGTAATCCACCCTCCAACAATGACAATTGATGCACCAGCTTTTACGGCAAGAGCGGCATTTTCGCTGTCAAGCCCTCCTGCAATAGCAAGTGGAACATCAATCTCTGAGGCAATGGATGTAATAAGATCAAGAGATGACTTCCCCATCATCTGCTGATCAATACCTACATGGGCATTGATGATATGAACTCCAAGCTGCTGGAGCTCCTTGCTTCGAAGGACAGGATCTTGGACATGAATAAGATCAGCCATGAGCTGCACTCCATACTTCTGTGCTGCTCGAAGTGCGTCGATTATCACAGCATCATCAGAAGCTCCAAGAATACAGATAATGGAGGCACCAGACTTTGCAGCCATCTCTACTTCCATCGCTCCTGTATCTGCTATCTTCATATCTGCAATAATTTGAATAGTTGGAAAGCGCTTCTTTATCTCACTCACTGCACGCATTCCTTCACTTTTAATGAGCGGAGTTCCGATTTCAAGCCAGTCTGCACCACCTGCAAGAGATTCAGCTGCAATTTCAATGGCGCGGTCGAGTTCCACAAGATCAAGCGCAACTTGGAGATATGGTTTCATCAACAGATAAGGAGAGGTTCTAGGGTTTAAGGTTTGTGGGTACGATTACACAGAAGCAAGGAAGTATAAAAAAGAAGATAAAAGAGAGGAAAAAGAGAGGGAAAAGAGAGGAAAAGGGAAAAAAGAGATAAATGGTAGCATTACTTCATTTTAAGTTATAACCGTACGTTTATCCCTCGATCGTGCAAGTACCTCTTTACATCAAGAACAGTGTAGGTGCCATAGTGAAAAACTGATGCAGCAAGGCAAGCATCTGCATTCCCTTTTGTAAATCCATCATAAAAGTGTTCAAGGGTGCCAACGCCACCAGATGCAATAATGGGGACATGCACTGAATCTGCAACTGCTTTTGTAATTGCAAGATCGAAACCATCTTTTTCCCCATCTGTTTCCATACTGGTAAGTAAGATCTCCCCCGCCCCTCGTGCTTCAGCCTCTTTTGCCCACCACACCGCATCAATGCCAGTTGGAGTACTTCCTCCATATATCACAACCTCATACCAACATGCAGTTCCATCTGGTAGCCGAATTGGGTTTGGTTTTTCTGGTATTGGAATCTGTGTTTCTTTAGAGCGAACTCCCCTCTCTTTCGATAATGCTTCAAGCTTTATCTCTACATCAATGTCATATCTTCTTCGAACATCAATTGCAGCAACGATGCACTGGTTTCCAAAAATATCTGCACCTTTTGTGTATAGCTCAGGATCCTTGACACCTCCTGTATTGATCGAAACCTTATCAGCCCCTGCACGGAGAAGTTCGGTAATATCATTTGTATCATGAATTCCACCTCCAACAGTAAGTGGTAGGAACAGTTCATCAGCAGCTCTCCCAATCACACTCAAAAGGGCGCCTCTTTTCTCCTTTGATGCAGTAATATCGAGAAAAACGACCTCATCTGCTCCCTGTTCATTATATACAGCAGCTCGTTCAACAGGATCTCCTGCATCTCTTAAATCAATGAATTTTGTACCTTTCACGACCCGTCCATCTTTTATATCAAGACAGGGAATGATTCTTTTTGTCAAGGCCATGTTGAGTTATGTTGTCTCATAGGGAGTATGAAGGTTACGACAAAAGGATCAGGAAGAGATCTTTTTCAATAACTGTTTTCATCTAGTATGTCGAAATACGTAACAATATGAGGTCATTCTTATTAGCAGTACTTTCCATTTGTTTCTTTCTCATTTTGCTTATGGAAAGCATATCTCCAGTAGCTGCTGCCTGCCACATTCCCTCATCAACGGATTATGTCTTTGTAGGAGAGAGTGGACTCGATCTCACTCGCGCAGGTGTTCGCGCAGGAACAGAGATCGCCTGGTGGGCTAGTGGTTTTTCTCAAAATCTTCCAGACGCTCGATATAACGTAATGGATTCAAATAACTTTTTCGTGGATCCTGCTATTTTTTCAGGCAAAATTGGATTCTGGTATAATCTTCAGCAAAATGAGCAAATTTTCAATCTTATTGAACCAAGCTTGCGTCTTGAGGTCAATGAAGCAGGGATTAACCATGATGAAACCTGGATTAAAAAAGGAAATCTTGTCTCATTTCAGATCTACACAAGTATGGCTGAGATGGCACAGAGAACAGAGTGTTTTGGAGCCTCTATTACCATCGAAATGAAAGGACCAGATGATGCCATCTATACAACCCTTGGTCTTTCTGGAAACGCTCCTTTCAATCTTGTAGACATTCCTGTATATTATACTCCATATGATACCGGAGTTGTGTGGGACACAAAGCTGGATGATTATCCAGAAGGAGAGTACTCATTTCGAGCGGTTGCAACGGTAAATGGACTTTCTGAAAACTATCCAGTGACAGATATGACAGTAACTGAGTGGCAGACATTTATCCTTTCTGTTGCCGATCCAAAGAAAAAAGTCGAAGAGACTCCGAAACCAACCCCGAAGCCCACGCCTGAGCCAACAAGAGAGATAACAACACCTGAAGCAACTATACCAATCACGATCCAAACAACAGTGCGCACTCCTCGCACAACAGTAGTGGTTAAAAAAACAGATCTTCCTCGCCCACCGGGTGCAAATAATCAAAAATCCTCTCCTCCCTCCTCCTCTTCATCTCAACTTGTCTCATCTGAAGCTGATGCAGGAGTGCCTCCAACACCTGAGCCAACCGAGCCAGTAGCATCCCCATTGTCATGGTCTCTGCTTGGAGTGTTGAGTGTTTTGTCACTGATAGGATTTTTCACATCTCGGCGCATCTCTTAACCATAGAAACAAAAACATTTATCTTTTGCTTGCCAGTCTCTATTATGCATACACTATCTACAGCACGGTGCCTTGTATTGCTCACTATCATTATCGGATGCTTTGGTAGTCACGTTTGTGCTGGTGAGATATCAAAAATACCCTCCGAGGGAACTGTATTCGTTGGGGAAGAAGGGATTGATATCTCTGCATGTGGTATTGCAGATGGCACTCAGATCGCATGGTGGGCTCCAGGAAGTAGCAGGTCTCGGGAACCAACTCTGACTGAAACAGTTCCCAGTGCTCATTCATACTATATCATGCCAACAACATTCACTGATGCAACAGGACGCTGGTACACATACCCTGATCGAAACCCTGCATTTACTGTTACACAGCCATCTCTCACATTACAGGTATGGGATACCGTATCTGATTTTGATGCAACAAATAAATGGTTTCCAAAAGGGCATACCGCTGCGTTTCGCATCATATCAAATCTCGCACCAATGAGTGCACGAGGAAGTGGTGCTCCTGTCACTATCAAAATACAAACACCTTCTGGAGCTGAATTAACCGCAGTCAATGGTTTTTCACTCATAGATATTCCAATGACTCAGCAGATCTATTTCTCTAGTGGAGTATGGAATACGGGGTCATATGAGAGTGGGACGTACATGCTGTGGGCTGAAATACAAGCAAACTCCCTAGCAGATAATAACCCACAAGCAGTGTCTGAAAAGATCACCATCACCCTTCAAGGCACAAATCCATTAAGCAGATAATATATGTAAAATGAATTAAAGGGTGATAAGACGATAATCTCGCGTACCCATCCCTATTTTTTCAGCATACTCAATCTGATATCTTCCATCAACTTTTGGCCAGAGTCCAGTGAACTTGTCTTCTCCCGGATGAAAATGGGAATGAAGCAATGAATCATGCACCCCATGTTGTTGATTAATCAGATCAATACTTGCCTGATCAATAGCCACTGGATCTTTGGATGCTAATATTCCAATATCAGGAACGATAGCTGGATTTGAGAAGGATGCACAGTCACAAAATGGGCTGATATTTGTGAGAAGATTGATATATCCTACTTTTTGTGACAGGCCAAGGACTGATCCATAGGCATATTCCATCATTCTCTCAACAAATATTTTAAAATCGTTTTTCCAATCAAAATCAATTGCATTTGATTCACAGACTTCAAGACAGCCTGCACAGCCATAACACTCATCAGCAGGAATCTGTGCGATACCATCTTTGATAGTAATAATATTGAACTGACATAAGTCAACACATGTGCCACATCCAACACAGGCCTCTGTGTTTACAACTGCTGTCCATCCCTGATGCTGATCTTTTTTACCAGCAATTGTTGCACAGCCCATAGCAAGATTTTTTAGTGCTCCTCCAAACCCTGCAAGAATATGTCCTTTTACATGAGAAAGCACAATCATAGACTCTGCTTGCGTAAAAGCACCTGCGATATGTACTTTTTTGAAGTGCTTTTGATTGATGACAACATCTGTCTCATTCTCTCCGTGTAGACCATCAGCAATGATAACAGGGGCATGTACCGTTGAATAGGAAAATCCATTAAGAATTGCAGTTTCATGATGATCTACTGCGTTTCTGCGTTTATAGAGATACAGGGTATTGGTATCTGTGAGAAATGGCTTTCCCTGTGCATCACGCACAGCATCAACAACCTGTCGAGCATATTGAGGTCTAATATATGCATCATTTCCTCGTTCTCCCATATGGAGTTTAATGGCACAAAGATCGTCCTTTGAGATGCACGCCGCAAGATCTGCTCCATCAAAAATTCGGCGAATTTTTTGTTGTGTATTTTCGAAGTCGTTTGTGCGAAGGTTGATGAAGAATACGTCACTTGTCATATCTGGTCCTTCTTCTATAGACTATAATGGTATATAGGAGTTTTGAGTCACAAAAAAGAATAACTTGAGAAAACAAAATGATAACGATTGAATAAAATTATTTATATGGCATTATTGTGTATTACTTATTATTGATCGAAATGACCAGTGAAGAAGAAAATATGATGAAAGAGTATCTAGGGGTATTCCTCTTATTTACCCTGCTTGCTGCTGTTCTTACATACCCTGCTGTATTTCATCTCAGTACCGATCTCGGAGGAGGAGATGATGCATTTAACTGCTGGGCTCTTGCAT
>JAITWW010000120.1 GCA_031285085.1 Candidatus Methanofilum arcanum | reverse complement strand
ACGCAAATGAACAACCATGTATAGAGTAGGGAATCAGGAGCTTATGCCATTTTTGGGATGTTTCCCGTTCCCTCTCTCCGAACCGGACGTGCCTCTCTCGAAGTATCCAGCTCTTCATAGCACTACAGCGCTAGCTAATACTGTACAAAAAGAATGGAACCCATCATGCCGTCTGTTCGTGATGATCGCATGACATTTCTCCTCTTTGGTACATTTTTAATCCTAGTTAACGCTGTAGTGCTATTCACCCTAATCGTGATTCCAGATAACCACATGAACGCAGATAGTTCTCAAGGTTAAACAAAGCGAATAGAGGTATATTCAAAAGTCCATCATCGTGATGCAGATTAGATAGTGACGTGCGAACTGCTAATTTTGGTCCATATCGTTCACGGTACACTTTCAAACTCCTTGAACGTAGATTTTCTCTTGCTTTAACCTCGACAGGATACATATCCTTGTTATCTGCAAAAACAAAATCAATCTCTGCTGTTGCTTCTGAAGTCCAGTAATAGATACCACAGATGAAATTCATTCCAACCAACTCCGATAAGACGAACTGCTCGGTGAGTGCACCTTTAAACTCTTCAAATAGCTTCATTCCATAAAGTATCGCATCTGGTGAGAGTTCACTCATCACACGGAGCAAACCTACGTCAAGGTGGTATAGTTTGAACGACTTCAAATCTTCATAGGCTTTGAGAGGTACTCCAGGCTTTGTGATTCTCCCAACCTTTCGCAACAGGCCGCTGTCAAGCAACCATAACATCGCCTCCTCATATTCTCTTGCTCTTGCTCCTCGCGTGACCAAGCCATACACGAATTTTTTGTTTTCCTTTGCGAGCTGCGACGGGATGCTGTTCCACAAATACCTCAGCTTTGGAACTACATTTCTTGGGGCATGTTTTGAGAAATCATTCTCATAGCTCTCGAGGATACTTTGTTGACGCCTTTGTACCATTGAATAATCCCGTGTGGTGATCCATGAGCTTACCACTCCTGGCATACCACCTATTACCAGGTACTGTTTCAGATACTCAGTTAATTTTTCGGTTATTGCTCTTGGTAATGCGTGTATACCACTGTTTCTGACAAATTCAATCAGTAAGTCCTCACTATTGGCCAACAAAAATTCCTCAAAAGTAAGTGGTTGTAGTGTGAGAAAATCCACTTTACCAACTGGAAATGATGTACCGCTGTGAAGCGCTACACCGAGCAGGGAGCCAGCACAACACACTGCATATTCTGGTGCAATCTCTGCAAAATATTTTAAAGCGGTTAGGGCACGGGGTATTTCCTGTACTTCGTCAAATATCAAAAGTGTTTCCTGGGGTTTGATCCTCTTTCCATGTAATGCACCGAGGAGATCAATAATTCTTTGTGGGGAGAGCTCGCCATCAAACATTTCTTGCAGTCCAGGTGCATTTTCAAAGTTGACATAACAGATATCATGAAATGCTGTCCTGCCGAACTCCTGCAAGAGCCATGTTTTTCCGACTTGACGTGCTCCTTTCATGATAAGAGGTAAACGGTCTTTCTTGTTCTTCCATATGATTAAATCGTTTAGTAAAAACCTTTCCACATACACCACATCACATTTATCGAACATAGTTTTGGTTGTGAACTCACATTTCCCAAAGACAAAGTCGTGATAATAATCACACTTTGCGAAGATAAAAAGGAGGAGGTTTTTTCTATTGCGAGTTTTTCATCATGTGATATTATACACATATTGTGATAATTCAAAACCGTTTAAAACACAATCTCGTGAAATTCATCAATCCCTCTTCTTACTGTGCTTGGGTCGCACCCAAAGACTTCACAGATATACTGCTGGCCGCCGTTGCCTAGTTTCAGTGCCTCTATTGCTGCGTAGCGCCTTCGATCCTTTTCGGACCGGGTTTCAAAAAACATCTTCATCGTAGATTCTATTTCCTCTGTGTATCTTTGTTTTAGCATTCCTGATAACCCCTTATAAGCTGGCGATACATAATAGTGACCATCAACGACATATGAATTGTACTGAAAAGCAGGGGAAATGCAGAGAGAAATGTGGTATAAGGAACTATCCCACTCAACGCTTTATCCAATACCCTCTTCCAGACTTTGGGGTTTTATATTTCAGCCATTCCTATGCTCCTTTTTGCTCCTTTTTTATTCCTACTGACCATTCAACTAGCCTACACATACGTTGCAATACTTCCTCCATAAAAAGACAGAATAGGTATAATTCATTCCATACCATATGTAATTGTACATATGGTATGTTCACATACCTACACACGATGCACTACCATACAACAAAGGAGGATAAAAATGGCAAGGAAAATTGAAGTTGGAACTGTGTTGTCTGGACAGGATGCAATTGATTTTATTAACTATATGAAAAATCCCACATATACAGAGAAAGCAAATGAATTGATGAGGCAAGCTATACGCGAAGTAGAAGAGGAAGAAGCAAGGTTATATGTATCCTAACTTGATCAGATCTCGTCTTTCTGAAGAAGATGATCTTTCGAGCCTTTTTTTGCACGGATGATGATTTAAATGACTTTGTTCACCATGAAGCGTTGCTGGATATGCAAAATGGTTATTCTGTTACCCATCTTGCAAAGTTAAAAGAAACCCCTGTCGGCTTTTTTACACTTGTTACCGATACAATACATATGAACGTCGTAGATGATGTACTATTTCCATGTTACGATTATAATAAACTTCCAGCAGTGAAAATTGCAAGGCTTGCTACCCACTGCAACTATGAGGGAATGGGAGTTGGAAGATTTATGTTGACAGATATCTTTAAACAAGTATATAGGGTGACAAAAAACATTGGATGTTGTGCCATCACAGTTGATGCAAAGAGAAGTTCAGTTTGGTTTTACAAAAAATACGCATTTTATGAAGCAAAGTCAAAATCAAATCAAAATACTGTTGTCATGTATATGAACCTCAGGCAGTTCATAGTACATAATAAAAAATTCATATTTTGAGGTTTTTTCTAAGGTTAATTGAGAACCTTGGAATTTCCCTCATCATATTCTCCTTTATCATTTGTAGAACACATATTAGGCTGCATTTCAACTATCTCTGGAAAAAACCTCTTCTTGCTTCATAATTCTCATGTCTGTGCCATTTTGCTCTTTGAATAATTTCCAGGAGTAGTATTCATCTCCTTTTTGCGAACCCTCTCAAAA
>JAITWW010000090.1 GCA_031285085.1 Candidatus Methanofilum arcanum | reverse complement strand
TCAAGGGAGCGAATGTACATTGTTTTATCCACATAGGCATACCCCTTTGTGATGATGGATTTATAATCAGCAATTCCATATGGGATTGGCTTGACAGGCATGGGGGAGTATTAGCTTTTGAGGGGGGATAATGATTCCCTCGTCAGGCACGGCGAGGACGCTCCTCCCTTGAAGCCATCCTGACTTCGTCAGATGGCTTGAGAGGAAAGAAAGTACAGAGTGTGCATCAATGAGTTGATTTACTCTGTCAAAATCCAAAAAACCCTACATAATACAAAATATATCCAAGATATCCTATAAGAAATACTCCTCCCCAAGCACGAGTAATGAATGCTCGACCGGTAAGAAATGGAAGAACAGCTACGGTAAAGATGGCAAGAAACACCAGATCAATTGTGCCTGGGACGTTCAGAGGAAGTATGGCAGCACTTGCTCCAACAATCGCGAGAGCATTGAAAAGATTGCTTCCAAGAATATTTCCAACTGATATTGCAAACTCTCCTTTTAGAACTGCAACAACAGAGGTCACAAGCTCTGGAAGAGATGTGCCAATGGCGACGATGGTAATCCCTATAATAAAGTCAGAGACTCCAAGGAGCAGTGCGATCTGCTCTGCACTGGAAACAACCATCTGGGCTCCAACAATCACACCAGCAAGACCGAGAATGGTCATCCATATATCACGATATCCTTTGACTGGTTCTGTTGTCTTCTCTCTATTATCAAAATCATCTCTCTTTTTACTCAATCTCCAGATGGTAAATAGTGCTGCCGCAAAGACAAGTAGCAGTATCCCTGCATCAATGTGGGATACTATTCCATTGAGGGATAATACAATAAACACTGCAGTCGCGACAAACATCAGAATGATCCCTTGAATCTGCTCTTTTTGTTGTTCCTTGTTCCATACTTGCGGTGCAAGTACTGAGCAAAGAGCTAAGATAAATGCGATATTGAAAACATTACTTCCTATTACATTTCCAAGTGCAATGTTTGCATTCCCTGCAATCGCTGCCCCCGTGCTTACGACAAGTTCTGGAAGTGATGTTCCAAAAGCAACAACGGTAAGCCCTATAATGATTGATGACACACCAAACCGTGTTGCAAGGGTTGATGCTCCATCAACAAAAATATCTGCACATTTGAGCAGGATAAGAACTCCAACAATAAATGTGATCAACAATAATATCATTATGCTTTACTCTTGTTTCCAAAGATAATAGCCTTACCTCTTGTAGAAGAGGTGAGGAGTTATCACATTTCAGTTTCAAGAAAGCAAGCCTGTAAGATAATTTGTGATTTTACTGGTTTTCCCATGGGTTATGTAACACTCCTGTTTGTGCTTAAGGTAATCTGCATAACAGAAAATTTCTGTGATAGCATCTTCTCCTTTTTTTCGTTTAAAATGTTACATGACACATCTCATCTGTGGAACACACTGCAGAACATACAATCTCTCTCCCTCTACTATCTCCTCTGCAATACACGAAAAACTCCAACCATATCTCATAAAAATATCATGAATTCGCTCTTTTGGATTTAATGACGAAAGTAAAACGAGAATCCTTCCTTTTTTCGTCAAATAGGACTCAGCCTGCGCAAAAAAACGCTCAATTGTATCACACCCATCTTCTCCACCATCAAGGGCATACTCAAGCCAGTCATTCACTCGCTCCTCAGACTTTGTTGGAAGGTATGGTGGATTAAAAAGAATGAGATCAAACCGTGCACAGATCCCAAAAAAGAGATCTGCTCTCAAAACGGGCACTCCTTTTCGATATGTTGTCTGTGCTGCATGAGGATTCATATCTGTTCCAACAATGAAATGAGTCTGCAAGAATTGCTCTGCTATTACCCCACTTCCCACTCCTATCTCAAGTATCGTGTCAGTTGCATTGGCCTCTTTTTTTGCTGCATGTAAAAGGAGCCATGAGTCCTCTGCTGGTTGATATACCTGGTTTGAATCCAGCTCCAGCTCATATGAGTTGGTTTGCAATCGTTGCATAATCTTCAAGATAGAGATTTTCAGGTCGTGATTCAAGAATCTCTGGATCCAGTCTCGACAGTAGTTCTGTGATCTTCTCTTCTCCAAACACCGGAGCCGCTGCTGCAAGAATTGTTCTCACCATCTTTCTCCGTTTTGAAAACAGCTCACGTACTACTTTTGCATATACTTCCCTATCAGCAATGTAAAAGAGTGGATCTTTTGGCTGGAGCTTCAGCACACTCGAACCAACCGCAGGTTGAGGAAAAAAAGCATTTCGTGAGAGATCAAAGCAGTGAGTAATGTATGCAAAGGTCTGCACCATGATAGTAAGCCTCCCCGATTCCCGTGATCCAATTTCAGCCCTCATACGGTCTGCAAACTCTTTTTGATACATAAGCACTGCTCCATAAAATGGATACTCAAGCAGGCGAAATGTAATAGGGGATGAGATCGAGTACGGGAGATTTGATACCACATACTCAAATGGAATCATATCAAGTTGGATCCTGAGTGCATCTCCATGTGTAAGCACAAACTGTCCAGATGCTATCTCTGCTGAAAATCGCTCTGTTAAAAGGGGAATGAGTATAGGATCCATCTCAATCGCATGCACACGCCAGCCTCTTTTCAGAAGCTCATGGGTAAGGACTCCCTGTCCAGGTCCGATCTCAAGAAGAGAAGTGGTGCTCGGATCAATTTGATCACAGATCCGCTGCACTGCAGTTGCATCTTTTAAAAAATGTTGATCAAAACGTGCTCCCATATGACTAAAACCAATTTACAATAATTATTCACCTATTGGAGGTAGAGAGAGGAA
>JAITWW010000081.1 GCA_031285085.1 Candidatus Methanofilum arcanum | reverse complement strand
GGATTTTTTGCCATCATGACTCATGGGTTGGATTTCGATGCCATGAAAACGTTTCAGACATACCAACTCAGAGACGAGCAGGAGAAGTATTTTTGTCAAATGAAGAGCCAGATGGGGGAGAACAGGCAACGGAACTGGTCTGAAGACGGGAAGACGGGAAGACTTTTCATCATGTTCGTTTCCCTTATTTTAAGTTCATATGTGCGTCATATCTGGAAGAGCACAAGGCTTTTTGACTTGTTTTCTTCTTCATTGGACATACTTGATGAAATGAGACCGATCCGATTGATAGAGCATACAAACAGGGCAAAAGTGATCACACCGTTCGTAGGGGCACAAGTCGATATTTGTGAAGTATTTGGATTTAAAATACCAGAGGGGTGCTCACCAGAATATGTTTCACGAAAGAATCCAAAATGAAGGAGAGAGAAACCTCCGAAAAAGGTGGTCGAGAGAGATTCCTAGTTTATAGGAAAGGAATTGAAAAACTCACATAAAGAAGTTACTGTCAGGTGTGATGATGAATGTTTTGCATTCCAAGCTCAATATGAAAATACCCTGGGTGATACCAAGATGATACGAGCAGATAAAGAAGTCCTAGAAAGAGATGAGATTTACGCATTCTTGCAAAAAAATAAAATAATCCGTATTGCATTTCATACAAAGACTCCTCCACATGCTCCATATATTGTACCTCTCTGTTATGGATTCGATTATGATAATACATCACTGGTTTTTTATTTTCATGGTGCAACAAAAGGTCGTAAAATGGAGCTAGCCAAAGAAAACCCCTCTGTTGGTTTTGAAATTGACACCTATATTGATACAAAAACCTCCAAACAAGCCTGTTCATTCTCTATTATATATGAAAGTATGATTGGAACAGGGCATCTGCATATCATTGAAGATGTGGCAGAAAAGGTCCATTGTCTCAATAGAATCATGTTTCAATTCACTGGAAAAGAGCAGTGGGAGTATCGCGAGGAGATGCTGAAGAAAACAACAGCATTCAGCTTAGCCGTAGACAGCTTCACAATGAAAAGAAACTCCTAATTCTTTTGTCGAAAAAAGGTGGAATCAAAGAGTTTCAGGTTGGTTCACCTTCTTTTTTGAGATCCTTATACAACCAACCACGATATATGATTGGAGTAAAAATCGTGGTGAGAAGACTCATCAGCAGGATCGCGATATAGATATCCTGCCCAATCAATGCCATATTCAGCCCCATTAAACCAACGATCATGGCAACCTCTCCACGTGGAACCATTCCAAATCCAAGAATAAGTGAGTCTTTGGTATTCATGCCCATAAGCTTTGCAGACAGCCCACAACCAATAAGCTTCGTAATTATTGCGATTGCAATAAGCACGAGCGCAAAGATCAGAATATGAGGCGTAAGATGGTGCAGATCAACAAGAACACCAAGAGAGACAAAGAACATCGAGGCAAAGATGATATAGAGATAGTTTGCTCCTCCCTTGATACTATGACTATGCTTAAATGAAATACACTGAGAGAACGACACACCCGCAATGAATGCACCAATAATGCCTGACATTCCAATAAATTCTGCAAATGAGGCGTACAAAAACGCCATCATGATAGCAAAGATAAAGATGAACTCCGGATATTTGCGTGCGAATGGGCTTTTATCAAATGAGTGAAGCCATCGTGATATAATATAATGCCCAACCAGGCTTGCAATAGCTATGAATCCAATCTGTTTTATGAGAAGAAACACAGCTGTGTCAAATGAAAGAGAACCAGAGATCAGCTCAATAGATAATGACAGCGCAATAAGGGAGAGAATATCATCAATGACCGCAGCCCCGATAATGGCCTTTGCAACCTCAGTATGAAGCACCCCCATCTCTCGAAGCACATTTGCGGTTATCGCAATACTTGTTGCGGTCAGTGCCACCCCAATAACCACTGCAGTTGAAAATGAATATCCAAACTCTACCGCGACTATATATCCACCAACCCATGGAACTAAAACGCCAAAGAATCCAATAACACCATATGTACTATTTGTAAGATCACGGATATTAAACTCAAAACCAATAACAAAAAGCATGATAATGGCACCAAGTTCTGCCAGTGCTGCTACAAAATCAGTATAGGTAATGAGTCCAAGTACACTCGGACCAACGACAAGGCCAGCGAGAATCTCACCAACAACTGCAGACTGGTTCATCCGTGATGCAAGCAGATATCCTCCAAGTGCTACCGCTAGCAGGAGAGATACCTGAAATGCTGGGGAGTATAATGCTTCTCCACCTGGTATCATATCTCTCTATTATTTTTTGAGTTCTAAGATGTTATGATCTGTTATGATCTCTGATGATCTCTGATGATTTTTTGAAAGTACTCTCTTTTGGCCTCATAACAACCGCGCTGAGTTCAAAACAATTGCAACCATTCCTAGCTGGTGAAAAGCAGCTTTTTGTGTAAGCTTTCACGAGTCATAGCAAGCGAAAGAATGACTCTAAAAATCTTCTGGCTTTTCATTATTTCATTCTCCCGATCCTTGTAGCATTTAGAACAGCGAGGAGGGATACCCCCACATCAGCAAACACGGCTTCCCACATCTCTGCGACACCGAAAGCACCGAGTATTAAGAAGATCCCCTTGGTACCCAAAGCAAAGATGATATTCTGCCAAACAATGCGTTTTGTAAATCTGGCAATGTTGATTGCGTCGAGAAGTTTTGAGGGTTCATCGGTCATTAACACCACGTCTGCGGCTTCAATCGCCGCATCCGAGCCTAATCCCCCCATCGCGATTCCGATGTCCGCTCTTGCTAATACAGGTGCGTCATTGATACCATCGCCAATAAAAGCGAGTTTTCCTTTGGGGTGTTTTGACCCGTTAAGCATCTCAACTTTTTCAACTTTTTGGTTGGGTAAAAGCCCTCCGTAAACCTCGTCAATTTTTAATTCTTTTGCGATAGCTTCCGCTATTTGTGGATTATCACCAGTGAGCATGACTGTTTTTCGAACACCTTTTTTCTTTAGCTCAAGAATAGTATTTTTGCTGTCAGACTTCATTTCGTCTGAAATAACTATACAACCCGCAAACAGATTATCTACAGCAACATAAACTTTTGTTCCTATATTTTGCGATTCCTCGCACGAAATACCCATCAGGTTCATCAGTTTATAATTTCCAGCAAGTATGGTTTTATCTCCTGATTTAACGCTTACACCATGTCCTGCTATTTCCTTATACTCCGAAAGCAGAGATTTATGTACATCACCCCCATAAGCCTGTAATATGGATAGCGCAATTGGGTGATTGGAAAAGGCTTCGGCTTTAGCGGCAAGCTCCAGCAATTTGCTTTTTGTTAGTTTGTTCGACGGTTGAATGCTTGTTACTTTGAAAACTCCTTTTGTCAACGTACCTGTTTTGTCAAACACAACAATTTCGAGATCATTCAAGGCTTCTAAATAATTGCCGCCTTTGACGAGAATTCCTTTTTTAGACGCTCCACCGATGCCGCCAAAAAAGCTGAGAGGAATTGAAATAACAAGCGCACAAGGGCAGGAAATTACGAGGAATATCAATCCCCTGCTTATCCATTCAGACCATACGCCGCTAAAGATGAGCGGCGGGATAATGGCAATCAAAGCCGCCAATCCCACGACAACAGGGGTGTAGTACCGTGCAAACTTGGTAATAAAATTCTCAGCAGGTGCTTTTTTGCTTCCAGCATTTTCTACAAGGTCTATGATTTTAGCAACTGTGGATTCACCAAAGGCTTTTGTCACCTCAATGGTTAATACGCCGTTTAAGTTGATGCAACCAGACAGTACGGTATCAGAAACTGCCGCTTTTCGTGGGATTGATTCCCCAGTCAGTGCCATTGTATCAAGCATGGCTTCACCCTCAATAACTACACCATCTAAAGGTATTTTTTCACCTGCCTTTACCATAATGATCTCGCCAATGCTCACTGTATCAGGGGAAACCTTTATGATTTCACCGTTTTTGTGCACATTGGCAAAGTCAGGGCGAATATCCATAAGTTCGGTAATGGAGCTCTTTGATCTGCGCACCGCCATTCCCTGAAAATACTCGCCAACCCGATAGAACAGCATAACAGCGACGGCTTCAGGATAGTTGCCAATGACAAATGCACCTATTGTGGCGACGCTCATGAGGAAATTTTCGTCAAATATTTGACCACGCGTAATGTTTTTAAGGGCGCGTAGGACGATTTCTCCACCGAGGATAAGATAGCTTGCGACAAAAGCAACAAAAGGAATGTATGGATTATCACTGAAAAAATGTGAAATGAATATACCAGCCCCAAAAATGATGCTGCCAATGATGAGCTTGCTAATCTCTGAGTTATCGCTTTCGTTATGGCTGTGGCCATGGTTGTCATGGATTCTATGTTCCTTTTCTTCATGTTCGATTACGATAACATCGGGTTCGTACTTATGTACAATGCCATCTATGCCCCATTTAATACTCTTTGCGTGGCTCTCATTCACTTCTGCTTTCAGTGTGGAGGTTATAAGGTTTACCGAAGCGAATGAAACACCCTCTAACGCCTTTACGGAGTTTTCAATCTTCGCCGCGCAGTTCGCACAGTTCAATCCTTTTAGGGTATAGGTTTTTATCATGTAATTATCCCTTATAAATAATTGTTCCTATATTTGTGGTGTTATGTGGTTTTATGTAGGGTATTTAATATTAAACTTTATCATTGAGTGACGTGAATCTACTTGAGGAGAAATTTCACAAGAAATGGAGTTATTCTCCCTTTGTCAACCAATCATCTTGATAAACATGGTGTGAAATCTATTTCCACGCAGTTTCTTAGTATCTTTTTACGGCAGAAATCTGCTTCATCACTTTTTTGATTTAAAAATACTCATTTGCTTTTCGAAGGAGATGAAGGAGAGATTCAGCCTCTTCCTCACCAAGTTTTGATATGAGATCATGGGCCAGGTGAAGGTGATGGCGATGATGCTCTAGATATGCAGCATGTCCTGCATCAGTAAGTTCGATAATATAGGAACGTCTATCTGACGCTGCCCGCTTTCTGTAGGCAAAATCCCCACGTTCAAGTCTATCTACCGTTACTGTTGTTGTTCCAGTCGTGACTCCAAGGCGCTGTGCAAGCTCTTTCATATTCATCTCTCCATAATGGCCAAGGATCTCAATTGCATGGACATCTGAGATCTTGAGTGGTCCCGATTGAATGACTGATGATTCCCATGACGTGAATTTATCAAAAAACTCAAGCAAGGATTCGTTCAGAGATTCAACCAATTTTTGGGGTGGTTCATATCTGTTGTCTGTCATCTGCCATATTTCCAATAAAGTTCTATTCTCAAATATTCAATTTTCAAGAAGTACAAATTTCAAAAAATTTGAAAATCATACTTTTAGATATCATATATTTTGATTTTCAAACTATTAGAACATCTCTCTTTATCTTTCATACTATCATTTAAAAAATAGGTGTCGGTGGCTTGTTTTTATTTTCATGTGATGTTCTCGCGCTTTCATGAAAAAAGAGGATCGAATGGCAACAAGGCACAACTTTCTTCTCAATATGAACTCTGTGTGAAGCTTCGATCTTGATCCTTAAATTCCTGGCAATAGATATGTACTAGAGATCATATTTTATAGAAATATCTATATTGAGATAGGAGGTGGAGTTTGGGTGAGAAACAGATAACAAAGCGAATTGTGCATGTATTTCTTTTGTGTCATATATGGCTTATACTTGCGCTTCTCTGTACATCATATGGCGTAGGAGCTGATTCATCCCTTTCCCATCTCCCAGAGTATCACCTCATTCTTCAGTTTTATTCTGGTGATGAGATGCTTACTGCCCTTGATCTTCTTGCACAGGAACCATATGATCAGACAACAACGGTTGATCTGATCTCATGTGATCTTGCATTTATTGCAATAACTACGCATCCTGCTCTTCCCCAGCAGATCAAAGAGCCCTATCTTCTCCTCCCTGGTATCAAACAAGTTCTTGATGATGAGATAAGGTGGCCTGAAACGGTGAGCACGGAAGAAATTTTCGAGGTATCTGTGAATAGCCCCCTCTTTGTGCAACAATGGGGACTACATCTGATGCAGGTGCCACAGACATGGGAGTTTGCAAATACCACATTTTACCCTCGTTCTAACCTTACTGTTGCAGTTATTGACACTGGTGTTGATTTCACTCACCCAGATCTTGCAGGCACATATCATGCAGCAAGCTATGACTGGGTGAGTGGCACTCCTCATATTATTGATACAAATGGAGGTGGCACTCACCTTGCAGGAATAATTGCAGGAGCTACAGAGGATTTCATTGGTGTATCCGGCATTGCTCCGGTTTTGATCCTCTCTGAGACTGTATATAAAGAAGGGGTTGGCATTCGTGCATCATACTCTGCTATGGGTATCTATCATGCAGCACAGGCAGGGGCAGAGGTCATTGTACTAGGGTATGGTGGGAAAAACTACTCAGATATTGAAGCACAAGCCATCTCTTATGCAAAAAAACAAGGCTCATTGATCATTGCATCTGCAGGAAATGATCAGAGTAATACTTCGCATTACCCTTCTGATCTTTCCGATGTCATCTGTGTTGGATCCCTATCTCAGATGGAATCAACCTCGACATTCTCAAACTATGGAGTGTTTGTTGATTTTGTAGCTCCTGGGCAGAATATCTATGGACCTGCACCTGGATCCAAGTACAGCAAGAAAACAGGCACAAATCAGGCAGCAGCAGGAATTGCAGGGGTTGCAGCGCTTATCTGGTCTCTTGATCCACATTTAACGGCACAGGATGTGCATAACATCCTCATTGAAACTGCAGTAAATTTTGGAAAGGAAGGAAGAAATATCTACTATGGGTGGGGATATCCAAATAGCCTTCGTGCTGCACAGTCTGTTTTGTCATAACCTCTCTGAGTTATTTGGTGAAACCTCTGGTTTTTAGATCTGCGAAAGCGGATTGGATGTATCACGGTAGGCATGTCCTCACCATGCTGGCGAAGATCCGATCTTGATCCTTAATATTCCTAGACACAGACACATACTAGCAATCAGATTTTATAGGGATGCCTATTATGGAGCTGGGGGATGGAATTTTGGATGAGAAACAGATAGCACAGCGAATTGTGCGAGTATTTTTTCTCTGCCATATATGGTTTATATTTGTGCTTCTCTGTGCATCAGGTGCAGGAGCTGATACATCTCTTTCCCATCTCCCGGAGTATCATCTCATTCTTCAGTTTTATTCGGGTGAGGAGATGCTTGCTGCCCTTGATCTCCTTGCACAGGATCCATACAACCAGACAACAACAGTTGATCTTATCTCATGTGATCTTGCATTTATTGCAATAACTGCGCATTCTGCTTCTCCTCACCAGGTTCGGGATCCGTATTTTCTCCTCCCAGGTCTCAAACAAATCTCTGATGATGAGATAAGGTGGCCTGAAACGGTGAGCACGGAAGAAGCTTTTGAGGCATCTGTGAATGATCCTCTTTTTTCGCAACAATGGGGACTGCAGATGATGCAGGTGCCACAGACATGGGAGTTTGCACAGGCCACCTATCTCCCTCGTTTGAACCTTACTGTTGCAGTTGTTGACACTGGAGTTGATTTCACTCACCCAGATCTTCTAGGAACATATCATGCAGCAAGCTATGACTGGGTGCATGGCACTCCTCGTATCATTGATACAAATGGACATGGAACCCACCTTGCAGGAATAATTGCAGCAACTACGAATAATTTCATGGGTATGTCAGGCATTGCTCCGGTTTTGATCCTCTCTGAAACCGTATATAAAGAAGGGGTTGGCATCCGTGCATCATACTCTGCTATGGGTATCTACCATGCAGCACAGGCAGGGGCAGAGGTGATTGTACTAGGGTATGGTGGGAAAAAGTACTCAGATATTGAAGCACAAGCCATCTCTTATGCAAAAAAACAAGGCTCATTGATCATTGCATCTGCAGGAAATGATCAGAGTAATGCTTCGCATTATCCTTCTGATCTTTCCGATGTTATCTGTGTTGGTTCCATATCTCAGACAAAATCAACCTCGATATTTTCAAACTATGGAATATTTATTGAATTAGTAGCTCCTGGGCAGAATATCTATGGACCTGAGCCTGGGCTCAAGTACAGCAAGAAAACAGGCACAAGTCAGGCAGCAGCAGGAGTTGCAGGGGTTGCAGCGCTTATCTGGTCTCTTGATTCAAATTTAGCAGCAAAGGACGTGCGTACCATCCTTACTGAAACTGCAGAAAACTTTGGAAAGGAAGGAAGAGATATCTACTTTGGATGGGGATATCCAAATAGTCTTCGTGCTGCAGAGCTCGTTTTGTCACAAGTTCTCCAAGAGACTGCAGATGAAAGCTCTGATTGAAAGCTTGAAAAAAAGGGTGGTAGATCAGATTCCAACTGAATATCTTTTTTCAAGAAATTTTCCCGCCCATGCACGGAATGGGGTGTAAAATGAATATTTCCACCTTTCTAATTAAATATAAATTTAAAAAATGTAAGTCATTTGTGACATGACCTACTACCAAGTGAAGAGGAACGGGTACTCGTAAGAACTATGCAGCACAGCACTTCCTCTCCTTATCCCTTATACACAGCTTTCGATTGCCTCAAGCACGAAAATCAGAATCTTCTCATGTACAAGCTGAAAAATAACGCGATAATCTCCTATACGATGGGAGAAAAGTGGGATGTTACGCTCACCTTTTCTTTTTCATGTGGGCGAATGGATTTTTTGAAAAAGCATCTATATTGTCAAAAATACGGACTTAAACCTCTTTTTGAAGTTTTCTCAGACTTTTTTCTGTATGCTTCGCATAATAGTGTCGTATATCTCATCGCCCAAGCTCATGCCAAAGGCTGTCTGAGGATTTCATCCGACCTGCTTTGTTCTCATCAAGTGCCTCTTTAACTCCTGTAGTCTCTTCATCAGAAAGCAGAACTACATTCTCAGCACATGCTACCAAACGTGTGATAACATCTGCATATGGCTCCCTTGAATGAAGCTTTAGCTCATTTAACTGCTTTTTCAGTTCAATTGGGACGCTTATTGTGGATCTAACCATGTGGATCGATACTCTGGTGTCAATGCGTACGAATTATCACATGAAGGTATTAATCATTTCGATTCTACAGTGATCCTACCATCACCAAACACATCGTTTTTATCTCTAAATAATAATAAAACAAATTTGCGAACAAACACCATACATAGTGCAAAAAGAGAAAAAAAGAAAATGGTAACTAAAAAAGGATTTAAATCCAGTTACACCAAAAAAAAACTCTTATTCGATCTCAACAAATGCTGCCGTTGCAGCACCACAGATTGGACAGGCTGCAGGAGCTGTGTCATACACAATATTTCCGCAGACAATGCACAGAAGAACTTTTTTGATATTTAAGTCCTTTCCAGACTTTACTGCTGCAAGTGCCTCCTTGTAATGGTCTGCATGAACTCTCTCTGCTTCACATGCATACATAAAGGTACGGGTTGCTTCAACATCTCCTTGTGCTTCTGCAAGCATTCTGGGATACATCACTGTTGATTCCTCGACCTCTCCTGCAACTGCAACTTCGAGGTTCTCAACCGTTGACTTCACTTTGTTTGCGACTTCTAAATGACGGCGGGCATGAATCTCTTCTGCTTGAGAAGCTGCTTTAAAAAGCTTTCCAACAGAGGGAAATCCATCTTCAATAGCTTTTGCTGAGAATGAAGCATATTTGCGGTTTGCTTGTGACTCTCCTGCGAATGCGTCCATGAGGTTCTTTTCAATAATGGATGACATAGATTAGTACTCTACAGCATGAGATATAAATCTAATGAGTAATCAATGTGTAATGAGTACTCACGGATTCATTTCATTGATATTATGATGAAACATGTGCAATTTTCAAATGAATTGCACATTTTTATCGTTTCATCTGAGTACCTTTCCTTCGCCTGCATATGACAAAACAGATGCGTGATATTGAAGAGTTCAATCGTCCTCGCGAGAAGATAATGCGTCTTGGAGCCTCAGCTCTTCGTGACGAAGAGCTTGTTGCTGCCATTGTTGGAAAGGGAACAAAAGAAAATGATGTTTTTTCCATTGCTACGGAGGTTGTAGCGCTCCTGAAGACTGAGATCCCAACGTTTCGAGAACTAACCATGATAAGAGGGGTTGGAGAGGGGAAAGCAGCCGTCCTCTTGGCATGTTTTGAGCTCGCACGACGATTTGGAAAAAAAGAAGATATTTCTCCGTTTTGTATTACCTGCTCAGAAGATATTCTAAAACTACATGAGATAGACTCAATGCGTCATAACCGCCAGGAACATTTTTTTGTTATTACTTTGAATGGAGCACATGAAGTTATTCATTCTCATCTTATCTCCAAAGGAACAGTAAATCAAAGTCTTGTTCATCCACGTGAGGTGTTTGCAGAGGCAATAGCAGAGCGAGCTGCTGCTATTATCTGTGTACATAACCATCCTTCCGGCAACCTCACACCAAGTAAAGAGGACGAGGAAATAACGAGACGTCTTGAAGAGGCAGGTATGCTCCTTGGTATCCCTCTCCTTGATCATATCATTATCAGTAAAAACGGTTTTCAGTCACTTTATTCTCATCGAAGCATTTGAATTATAGTACTAATATATGGACAATTCATTTCTCTTTTTCAGGATTGAGGAGAGAAGAGACTCATGTGATATATCCAGCCATAGATAGGAATGGCAATGGCATCCAAGTCATATCTTAAATGGGATCGCATGGTACATGAAGAGCCATGCAGTACTAGTGATCGATATTTTGTGTGTGTTTTCGAAAAACACGAAGGATTTTCTAGCTATATTCTTCTTCTTTGGAAGATCCAGTTGAGCGAAAACAGATTCTTGAAAAGCTCTTTGATAGTCACTTGCAGAGTGTGATATCTGTATTGAGCCTTCGTTTTACTGTGAGTTTTTTTCATATAACTGTTGGAAATAACTTCTTTGCAAACTTTGATTGTGCTATCCTTGACTGTGGGAGTGTTACGATAGGTGATGATGTATGGCCTTTGCCAAAGATTCAGATATATGCTCCATTAGATTCAATCGATTCAATCTCTCGAAAAAAGAGAATAGAGTCTGCATATCCTGCTGTTATTGGTGATAATGTATGGATAGAAATAGCTCTGTTTCGTACACATACTGATATACCATGCTGTTGATATGTACGAGTATCTCATGAGATCGCATACTTTGCTTTTTGTATTGTGTGCATCTGCTATGTGTTGTGGGTTCTGTGCAGCAGAGGGTCAAGCAGGTGTGCCGACAGAGGTTCCCATCATTCCTCTGGTAGATATTCCATCTGGAGAGGGATTTCCAGCTACTGCAGCTGAATGGAGTGAACTTGGAGATTCACTTGTTGAGTTTCGGGGTGATGTTGAGGCAATCAAGGCATATGAGTATGCATTATTGCTTGATCCGCTGGATGCAAAGACTTGGAGTAAGTATGGGCAGATACTTGTAAGGGGATATATGTATGAGCGGGCACGTGAGGCATATCATCGTGCTCTTGCTCTGAGTCCTGATGATGCCACGACATGGAATAATTTGGGGAGCCTTCTTTTTCAGATGGGATCTCCCGCAGAGGCTGTTGCAGCGTTCGAACAAGCCATTACTTTAGATCCTGGATATATTCCACAAAGCTCATATGAAGGGCATGAAACGGTGCAACCTGGATCTGAAAGTGAGAGTACAGGAAAAGACGCAGGGTTTCCACTTATATTCTCTATTAATAATGTACTTATTGGAAGTGGAGTGATCATTATTTTCCTTCTCTCCCGTATGAGTCGATCTCCTTTGCCTGAGGATGAAAATGATGATTAAAATCTATGTAAATGAAAAATATCTGTAAAAGGGAATTTTTCATTTTAACCTTCCACAGGATGTATGGTTACTGATCTTTTTTCTGTCCTATAGGATAGGAAAGATTGTGGTCTTCTCTGATATAAAGCGCTATTTCTTGAATTGGATTGAGAGATGGTTAACTGGGTATACACACGCGTTTATACAAGATATATGAAGATCTCTATGGTTTTGGTGTGATGATCTGGTTTTTGTCATCTTTGTTGATTCACACACAATTTATCAGCGTGGAATTATATTTATCCATATGAAAATATCCATGTTTACATATATATTACAATATGGCCCATAGGGAAACACGGGACTCATAAAAAAGAAAGAGTTATCTTTGTTTCAAGATTTACTGATTATATAATGCTCAAAAAGCCGTCGGAGGGGATTGAACCCTCGACCTGCTGATTACGAATCAGCCGCTATACCGCTAAGCCACGACGGCGTACCTCTATAGATTATTCCTTATCACATAAAAGGATTTCATGAGTAACCACGCATGGTTACATTCTGGTTATTTGCTTGCTCCCCTTCAAGAGAACGGAATTTTTCTTCATATTCGCGCACGGTCCTTTCAAGAACGGTAAGGAGGCTTTTTGCATGTGTTGGAGAAAGAGTTACAATTGCTTTTCCTCGTGCCTGGTTAATACCTGGAATTTGATGGAGAAACATGAAGGTAAACTCATCTTCTTTATATGCAATCTGAATCATATTACTATATACTGGCTCAAGTGTTTGTGGTATTGTTACCTGGATATCCTTGTTTCCCATACCTAACTATCTGTGGTCTCTCTTCATTAAATCATGCATCAGGCATCAACTATCTCTATATCTGAACTTGCTTCAGTGCTTTATTGTCCTGTGAAGTACTACTTGGACCTATCTGTTCCATATGAAGTATCAAATACAGTGCATATCTGTAAGCATATCGCTTTTGCAGAAAAAGCTATTGATCCTGAAGAACTGTGGGAAGAACTTCTTTTTATTCATCCAGAGATCGAACAAATGTGTAAAGAGCAGTTCATGGATTATCTTATGATCTACCGAAGAGGATTTCAGCAGCCATGGACAGAACGTGATCTCTATGTTCACTCAAAAAAATGGGATATCTCAGGAATTATCGATAAATTTGATGCCTCAACCTCTCAAATAACACTCATTCGTGGGGCAAAAGCTCCACAGATTGGAGTATATCGTGCAGATCGTCTTCGTGCATTCGCCTACAGTATTTGTCTGCAAGAGATGGTGGAACAAAAGATCCAACTTTTATGTGTTATTGAGTATGTTGCATCAGGTGTTATTCGGACACTTGATTTTACACCACGTGATCGCCGCCTCTTTCTTGAGACTATAAAACTGGCCCGCCGTATTCGAGGTGGATATGTTCCCACTCGCCCATCGCAGGCACCATGCAAACATTGTCGTCACGAAAAAAGTTGTACCTCTCTCTCTGGACGGCGTCTATCAGATATTTTTCGATTATAACACATGCATGGCTCTTATTGGAGATGGCATGAATTAACTGAAGATTTGTGATGTTGTTCTTGATGAAAAAAGATGTATTATTTTTTTAAAAAATATAATAATTTTATTTTTTCAACCCTTGTATCTTTTATTTCACCTCTCCAATTTTTCCATTGTGGGTAGTCCCTGTGCCAGTTACACTTGTTGCAATGGTTGTATCGGTGGTTATGTTAGCGCACACAGTATTGGCACTGGTGTTGGGGTTGGCGTGCAGATTATTGGTGTAGGTGTAGGTGTTGGAGTCGGCGTTGGTGTGCACGTTATTGGTGTAGGAGTTGGTGGACATGGTGTTGGTGTTGGAGTCGGCGTTGGTGTGCAGAGCGTTGGGGTTGGCGTTGGTGGACATGGTGTTGGTGTTGAAGTCGGCGTTGGCGTGCACGTTACTGGTGTAGGAGTTGGTGGACATGGCGTTAGAGTTGGGGTTGGCGTGACCGTTGGGGTTGGCGTTGGAGTTTGTTCTTCCTCATTATAAACGGTGATATATTCGGGACGTAAGAGAAATCCTGAGTTAAAACTGTTTCTGATCCAGAGTGTGACAGAATATTTACCTGGCTTACTATAACGATGACTTGGATTTTGTTCTATGCTACCAGTACCGTCACCGAAGTCCCACTGCCATGTTGTTGGACCTCCTGTACTGTTGTCATAGAATTGAACTTCGAGAGGAGCAGTTCCCTTCTGTGGAGCTGCTGTGAATAATGGTTTTATGCTTCCATAATCGCATGGTTCACCACCATTGCATAATTCATCTCCGATATTTGAGACGCTGTCCTCGGCGCTTACAGCACACGCTTGCAGTGTTACTGCTAGCGCTATACATAAGATAATATGGAAAACCCCCCTTTCCATCATATATGTACTAATGAGCCAGGTGCACATAAACGATTCGATGTGACACTATTTTGACGATCTGAAAATATAAATGATGTTTCAAATTATAAAAAAATAATAGGTCCTTTTCGTCATTTTTTTGAAATTAGATGGCTTTTTTCCTTCGTGTATCTTTCTTATTTATTTTTAGAAGAGTGTTTATTTTTCACTCTAATATATGTATTTCTCTAAACTGAAATTAAAATCATTACAACCTTATTATTTTGTATATTTTAGAATATATTCATTGGTATTTTGAATAATATATTTCTAATTTTGGAACTGCTTTGAGAACAAAAGTGATGATATATTTTCTTTAAATAATTAAAAATAAATTATAACTAAAAAAAGAGGATTTTACCAGGGTAATGTGAAAAATACAATTGGAGGTTCACTACAGACGGAGTGCCCTATAGGAGTTGTATTGGCACAGGCTTTGAAGGAATACCTAGTGGATGAAGTGAGATTGTAAATGGGAGCAGAGAAGAAGTAAGGACTCCAGAGTGCTCCTGCGTCCACATACTCAGGTATACTTCCATTCAGTACATAGAAGAATACAGCAGCGCTTGTCTCTCCTGCCATATCAGTGATTGCTCCATTGAGGGTGGCACTTGAGTTTGTTAAACCTGTCACCTCAAGTGCAATGACTCTTGGCGTTGGAGTCGGGGTTGGTGTTTCTGTTGGCGTTGGCGTCGGCGTTTCTGTTGGTGTTGGAGTCGAGGTTGGTGTTGGCACTGGGGCAGTAAATGATAAAATCACCCCACATACATCACCCATACCCATCGTAGCACATGCTTGGAAATAATACGTGGTTCCTGCTGTGAGCCCGGAAACGGAAGTATTGAACATGCCAGGAGTTGAAAGTGGTGTTGTATTCACAGAGGTATGGGGAGTAAGCGTTTGGCTTGTTCCAAATTTGAAAAACAAAGCAACATTTGTTTCTCCTCTCATATCAATGACTTCTCCATTGAGAATGGCACTTGTGGTTGTTACATTTGTTGCATCGTGTGTGACAACGATTGGTATCGGAGTTGGAGTTGGTGTCGGAGTTGCTGTTTCCGTCTGAGTTGGTGTTAGGGTTGGGGTTGGTGTTCCCGTTGGGGTTATTGCTGGTGTTCCTGTTGATGTCATCGTTAGTGTTATCGCTGGTGTTCCTGTTGGTGTCACCGTTGGCGTTTCTGTTTGTGTCACCGTTCCCGTTTCCGTTGGTGTTGCTGTTCCCGTTTCCGTTGGTGTTGCCGTTCCCGTTTCCGTTGGCGTTACTGTTCCCGTTTCCGTTGGTGTTACCGTTCCTGTTTCCGTTGGTGTTACTGTTCCCGTTTCCGTTGGCGTTACTGTTCCCGTTGGTGTTACCGTTCCCGTTTCTGTTGGCATTGGTGTGCAGAGTGTTGGTGTTAGGGTTGCGGTTGGTGTCGCTGTTGGGACTGGGCACGGATCTAGGAGTGTCACAAATGATAAAATTGCGCCACAGATCTCTTCCGTAGCAGTTGTAGCACATGCTTGGAAGTAATATGTGTTT
>JAITWW010000076.1 GCA_031285085.1 Candidatus Methanofilum arcanum | reverse complement strand
TCTGTCCAATGTACATGGATATTCACCCATTAGAACACCATTATAATATTCCAATATTTGCACAGCATATTGACCCCATTACAGCAGGGGCATACACAGGCATGATTTCAGCTCATTCTATTCGCGTAGCAGGTGCCTGTGGTTCATTGGTGAATCATTCTGAACATCGTCAGACGCTTGCAGACATTGAGACATGCGTGCGTATGCTACACAGCGAAGAGATGTGGTCTTGTGTATGCACAAATAATGTTGCATCAACTCGTGCAGCAGCTGCATATAACCCTGATTTTGTAGCAATCGAGCCCCCAGAGCTGATCGGCTCAGGGGTTTCAGTCTCAAAAGCAAATCCTGAGATTATCAAAGAGTCTGTTGCTGCTGCAAAGTTAGTATCACCTGATATTCGTGTGCTTACCGGTGCAGGGATCAGTACTGGAGAATGCGTCAAAACAGCTCTTGAGCTTGGTTCAGATGGAGTACTTCTTGCATCAGGAGTTGTAAAATCAGGGGATCCAAAAGCAGCACTCCAAACATTAATCTCACTCCTATAACTGCAACACCCAGTGCAGTGTGCAACGATATGATAATACACTGAGCCATGCAATCAGAGAAAGAATTCCACAATGTTTTATTTGGAAGATCAGTTTAGTCAACATATTTCATTTATACAAATAAAATACATATTTAAAATTTATATACATATAAATATAAAGTTTTGAGAACAAAAAACCTTCATCACAACCTAAAAACAGTACCATGAATTACAACCACAACCAAATGCGGTCAAAAACCAGAGCTAGCTGCAGTGGTAGCCTTTGACATAAAATGCTTTTTCTCATTTACTATGATACAGATACATGGATGGGTCGAACTGGACGGTGTTATCCTCTCTCACTCAGAGCTTGAGGCTATCAAAGGAGATACGGAAAAAATAAGCCGCTTTGGTGGAGAGTTTTGTATTACCTGGAATGATGGAAGTTGTGCTCGGGATCAGTATGGTGTCATGCTTGGGGAGTGTCCAGCAGGTACATATATCAGCTCTGATGAAACACGTATACCAATTGCCTTTTCTTCTTCCAAACCCACTCCATTTCTTTCTCATGCTCTAAAAACAGCAGTCCTGCTTCGAGCAGACACATCCAATACAACAGATACATGCGTTACTGCACTATCAGGAGGAGTAGATTCTGCACTCATTGCTGCAATCAGTCGCACCCCTTGTATCGCAGTTGGAATGGAAGGTTCTCATGACCTCATACAAGCTGCGCGGGTCGCTTCTTTATGTGACATTGATCTCTATACCAGATCAATTTATGAAAGTGAAATAAAAAATGTATTACCGCTTATCATTGAGTGCACACAGCATGTACATATGACTCCTGTGGATATAGCTATAGGAGTGAGTTTATGGTTCATCTGTGAAACTGCAAAAGAACAAGGATATACACGTATCCTCTCCGGTCAGCGAGCAGATGAAATATTTGGTGGATATCACCGATATGCAAACATCAATACTCAGGATGAGATTGCTCAGCTTTTTAAAAAAGACTGGTCAACTATTCCTCATCAAAATCTTCGTGATCAGACAGTTGCCAAAGCTCATGGGTGCTGGCTTTCCATGCCATATCTTGATGCACGCATCATTTCCAGAGCCAATGAAATCGCCCCATCTGATCATCTGAAAAATGGTATACGCAAGTACCAACTTCGACGTGTTGCTCTTCATTATCTTCCTCATGAGATTGCATGCCACGAAAAAAAAGCCATGCAGTATGGAACTGGAATTGCAAACGAGATTAAAAAAATCGCAAAACAACATGGATTTGACTCAAGAGTGTCTGAGTATCTAACAACGATTCAAAAAACCTGCTAACGAGTGTACGTTATGGTACAAGAAAATTTTGGAAAAAAAGAACGCAAAAAATCCTAAAGATATACAATGGTTACAAAAGATGATGTCATACACATTGCAAAGCTTTGTGATGTAGGAATAAATGAACGTGAGATAGCACAGCTTACTGAGCAGTTTTCAGATATATTGGAATTTTGGAGCACACTTGATGAGTTAACAGAATCTGATGAATCAGGAAGAATTTCTAAAATATCAAATATATTTCGTGAAGATACCGTTACTCCTTCCCTTTCACAGGAACAAGCACTTTCCAATACAGAAAATGCTACAGATGGATACTTCAAAGCACCACGGGTGATGTAAGTGGGCACGCTATCATTTTCACTGGATGACAAGTATAATGCATTTTTGTCTCATAAAAAAGAGATTCCATTTGGAGATGGACCATTATCAGGTATTCCTGTTGCAATAAAAGATAATATATCTACTCTAGACATGCAAACAACCTGTGCATCCCAGATCCTGAAAGGATATATACCCCCATATAATGCACATGTTGTTGACCTCCTTCTGGCTTCAGGAGCCGCAATTGTTGGAAAGACCAACATGGATGAGTTTGCCATGGGTACTACAACAGAAACCAGTGCATACACAAAGACACTCAATCCCAGAGATATCACACGTGTCCCAGGAGGATCATCAGGAGGATCCGCAGCTGCTGTTGCAGGAGATCTGGTGCCAATGGCACTTGGCAGTGATACAGGGGGATCTATTCGATGTCCTGCTTCATTTTGTGGCATTGTGGGATTAAAACCAAGTTATGGGCGTGTTTCACGATATGGTCTTATTGCGTACGCAAACTCACTCGAACAGATCGGTCCTATGGCGAAGAGTGTAACAGAAACCGCACAACTATTTTCAGTTATTGCTGGCCATGATCCACGAGACGCCTCTTCAATCACGGCTCCCTATGAAGGAGCATTAGATCCTGAACTAAAAGGAAAACGTATCGCAGTCCCTGAAGAGTTTTTTGGAGCAGGAGTGCATCAGGGCGTTTCAGAAACAGTAAAGACAGCCATTGATACAATTGCAAGTGAAGGAGCAGAGATTATACCCTGTAGTATTCCATCCATGAGATATGCACTTTCTGCATACTATGTCATCTGCACAAGTGAGGCTGCATCAAACCTTGGACGCTTTGATGGTGCTCGGTACGGAAAGGCACTTGATGGAAAAAAGAGCTGGCACGATGCATATCAGGACCATCGAATGCAGTACTTTGGTCCTGAGGTTCGGCGTCGAATCCTGCTTGGTACATTCTCTCTCGCAGCAGGTTACTATGGCAGATACTATCACAAAGCTCAAACAGCCCGCCAGATGATAACAAAGGAGTATAATCACATTCTTTCAAAAGCAGATGCTATCATGGGTCCAACCATGCCTGAGATTGCATTTCCCTTTGGGGCAAAAAACGATCCTCTCACCATGTATCAAACAGATATTCTGACAGTTCCTGCAAACCTTGCAGGTGTTCCTGCTCTATCTGTTCCATGCGGAGAAGTGGATGGAATGCCTGTTGGACTACAGATCATCGGAGCACATGGAGATGATGAGATGGTTCTCAATCTTGGATATGGATATGAGATGGTGAGATCATGAGCACAGCAGGAAAAGATGTTTCATCCCTCAAAACCATTATTGGACTTGAGATTCATTGTCAGCTAAATACAAGATCCAAACTATTTTGTGGATGCAATACTGATTTTCGAGAGAGCGAACCAAATACCTGCACATGCGAAGTCTGCCTCGGGCTTCCTGGTTCGATGCCAATGGTGAATAAAAAAGCCATTGAATTTGCAATAAAGGTTGGTAAAGCTTTAAACTGTGAGATCCTTGAAACATCAGAGTTTGCAAGAAAAAACTACTTCTATCCAGATCTTCCAAAGGCGTATCAGATTACGCAGTATGATAAGCCATTAGCAGTGCAAGGGTACTTAAATCTAGATATCGAAGGCCAAGAAAAAGAGATCCGCATTACTCGTGTCCATGTTGAAGAGGATCCAGGTCGTTCAGTGCACGTGGGTTCTGGTGATCGAGCACGGTACACCCTTGTTGATTATAATAGATCTGGTATTCCCCTCATCGAGATTGTGACAGAGCCAGATCTTCGTTCCCCAAAAGAAGCCCGTCAGTTTCTGGGCAAACTTCGTGCAACCCTTGAGTACTTGAATGTCTTTGACAGTGAAAAAGAAGGATCACTACGTGTGGATGCAAATATCTCCCTTGAAGGAAGCGAACGTGTCGAAGTAAAGAATATCTCCTCCTACAAAGGTGTTGAAAAAGCACTTACATATGAGATAACCCGTCAACGAAACATGCTTCGTCGTGGCCAGAAGATTACACGTGAAACACGGCATTATCAAGAAACACGAGGTGTTACCACATCTGCACGAAGCAAAGAAGAAGAAGATGATTACCGGTACTTCCCTGAACCAGATCTCTATCCTATGCATGTCAAAAGCTGGGCAGAAGATATTGAACTGCCGGAACTTCCAGATGCGCGCCGTGCACGGTTTATGAAGCAGTATGGCTGTTCATTTGAGCATGCAAAAACATTAACAGGCCAGTTAAAACTCGCTGATTTTTATGAAAAAGTGGTCGAGCAAGGAGCAGATGCCAGCCTTGCTTCGACATGGATAGCTGATATTTTACTTGGAGAACTGAACTATCGTGATATGAACATATCTCAAGTACCTACCCCTACCATGAGTGAGCTTTTATCCCTTCTCTCACAACAAATTATTACTGACGCAAACGGTGTTGAAGTGCTTCGAATCGCACTCGATGATCTGCTAACCATGATAAAGAGTGAGAAAATCGGCTCTTCAGCAACAAAGACGCCAACGCCAAAAGAGATCGTTTCAAAGCGGGGTCTTGCAAAAGTTGCAGGTGATGAGATCTCAGAGATGATTGAGCTTGCACTGGATGAAAATCCTCAGGCTATTTCTGATTACCGTGCAGGGAAAGGCCAGGCACTGAACTTCTTAGTTGGGCAGGTTATGAAATTGAGTAAAGGTCGAGCAGACCCTGGTGAGCTGAACGCTATGTTATCTGCTGCTATTGAAAAGAGAGGATTATAACGAGGACTATATCATATGCATCTAATCATTGCCGAAAAAAATATAGCTGCGAATCGTATTGCACATATTCTCGCTGAAAAACAAGCTGTATCACAGAAAAAAGAAGGGGGAGTGAATGTATACCAATTTTCAGATACTGCTGCTATCGGACTTCGTGGTCATGTAGTAGAAGTTGATTTTGAACCAGGATATCAAAACTGGCGCTCAGAAACACGTCCTCCTCGATCATTGATCGATGCAAATGTTATTAAAAATCCAACAGAAGCGGGTATTGTAAAACTATTGCAACGTCTTGCAAAAAAGTCAGATCGCGTAACAATTGCAACAGATTATGATACTGAAGGAGAACTCATTGGAAAAGAGGCATATGAACTCGTGCGAGAGGTCAACAAAAATGTGCCAGTAGATCGTGCAAAATTCTCTGCAATCACAAAAGAAGAGATAACATCTGCATTTGAGCACGCTGGAGATCTGGATTTCGATCTTGCAGCTGCAGGAGAAGCACGTCAGATCATTGACCTGATGTGGGGTGCATCATTAACCCGATTTATTAGTCTTTCCGCACGACGTGGAGGAAATAATATTCTCTCAGTTGGAAGGGTGCAAAGTCCTACACTGGCAATGATTGTAGATCGGGAAAAGGAGATCGAGGCATTTATTTCAGAGCCCTATTGGGAGCTCTCTGTTGAGACAGAGAGCAACAGTGAGCCATTTACAGCACGACATACTGAAGGAAAGTTTACTGATTTTGTACGCGCTGAAGCTGCAAAAAACGCAACAAAAGCGCCGCTTGTGGCAACGAGCGTCAAAGAAGGAGCACGTGCTGATAAAGCACCAACACCATTTGATACAACCGGATTTATCGTTGCTGCAGCGAGATTTGGCCTATCTGCAGCAAATGCAATGCGTATCGCAGAAGATCTCTATATGCATGGGTACATTTCGTATCCAAGAACTGACAATACGGTCTATCCTCCCTCTCTTAACCTCAATGAGATCTTAGATGATCTTGCAAATACAGAGTTTGGAAAAGATGTTGCGTGGGTGAAGGCAAATCGTCGTCCAACTCCTACAAGAGGAAAAAAATCTACAACAGACCATCCTCCAATTCATCCTGCAAGTCCTGCAACCCCTGCCCAGCTTGGCGAAAACTGGAGGGTGTATGAGCTCGTCGTACGTCGATTTCTTGCAACACTCTCCCCTGATGCAAAGTGGACAACAATGAAACTTCTGTTTGATGCTTCAGGAGAGGAGTACACGGCAACAGGAAGCCGACTTACTACGCCAGGGTGGAGAATGGTATACCCATACTCAGATGCAAAAGATACCGTGCTTCCAACTGTTTCTGTGGGAGATAAACTCCCTATTCATCAGATTAACCTTGAAGAAAAAGCAACACAACCTCCACCACGATACTCTCAAAGTAAGCTCATTCAAGAGATGGAAAAACTTGGACTTGGTACAAAAAGTACCCGTCATGACGTCATCCAAAAATTACTTTCCAGAAAATATATCGAAGGAGCACCGCTTCGCCCAACCCTTGTCGGAAGAGCAGTAACTGATGCATTGGAATCACATGCACCTGTTATTACGCAGGCTGAGATGACAAGAACCCTAGAAGGAGAGATGGAACAGATCTCGCATGGACAGGAAGCACGTGATAATGTTATTGTAAACTCTCGAAAAATGCTGCATCAAGCATTTGATCAGCTTGAGGCAAATGCTGACGAGATCGGAAAGGAGATCATGGAACAAACCGATGAAGAGCGAATCATTGGTCCATGTCCAATATGTGAGCATGACTTACGCATTCGCCATCTTCGAGGTGCTTCTCAGTTTATTGGGTGCAGTGGGTTTCCAGATTGTACATTTAATATCTCTCTTCCTCCTTCAACATGGGGGCTTGCAGTACGTGCAAAAGATGTCTGTGAAGAGCATAAGCTTCATCATATTCTTCTCATTAGCAAAGGATCACGGCCATGGGAGATCGGGTGTCCATTTTGTATGTATCAAGCAACCGAGCGTGAGAACTTCCTAATGATGCCTTCTGTAAATGAAAAAATACTTGAGCATTTTTACAAAAATCATGTCTACTCAGTCTATGACATGACAAAAATGACCGCAGATGCACTTTCAAAGCGTATCGAGGTCCAAAATGAGGAGGCACAGACCTTTATTTCTGAGGCAAACGAAGTTATGGATCTGCTTCGAAACCGCTCAGAAGCAAAAAAATTCCTTAAAAAATTGGTTCCTCCAAAGTGGAAGCGGAGTTATACAAAAGTAATGAATGCGCTTTATGAACGCGGAGTCAATAGTGTTGTTGATATGTCAACTGCACAGCTTGATATGTTCACCGCAGCTGGGCTTTCAGCAGAAGAGGCAGAGGTCGTAAAAAAAGAAGCATATGCATTAACATGCAAAGGGCGGTTGAAAGAGGATGGTGTTGCACCTATCACTCTCAAAAAATATCAGGCAGCGGGCTTTATCTCCCCAGAAGAACTTCTCTCTCTTCCTTCCCCATACATCAGTATGAAAAGTGGGGTAAATATCGAGACGGTACATAAAAATCTTACTGCAATCGCAGAATCACTGGGAGAATCCGCACCTGAAAAGATCAGCAAGCTAAGATTTGATAAAGGACGTGAAGAGCTCCTCTTGATCCCTGGCGTAGATGAAGAGGTTCTTGAAAAACTCTACCGTATTGGTGTGTATAATAGTGAATCTCTTTCAACTGTTGATATATCCAAAGGATCTCAGGCAGGGTTATCAAAAGCAGCAATTGCTGCAATGCAGTCCCAATGCTCCGTGACAAGAAAGGAGACGGTAGATGTAAAAGATACAAAAACGGTTGTGGATCCTGTTACACCGAAAAAGAAAACCACCAGTTCATCTCAATCACAACCATCACAACCATCTCAACCATCTCAACCATCTCATGATTTCAAAGATCTTGGAATCTCACCAATCACAAAAAAGAAATATGAAGCAGCAGGCTTTACCTCTCCAAAAGAGTTGTTTTCACTTCCTTCTCCATATATTAGTCTAAAAAGTGGAGTCAGTATCGAGACAGTGCACAAAAATCTCACTGCGATTGCAAAGGTACTAGGACAGTCGGCACCCGAAAAAATAACCAAGACAAAGATTGAAAGAGGGCGTGAAGAGCTTTTATCTATCCAAGGTATTGATGAGTTAATACTTGAAAAACTCTATCGTATTGGTGTGTATAACAGAGATTCCTTGTTACATGCAGATAGAAATAAGGAATCAAAGATGCTCTCGCAAGCTGCATTATCTGCACTTCAATCACAGGCTCATACACCAGCAACAAAATGAAGCAGCATTCCAAAATCTTTTTTCATGCTGCTTGTGATAGTATGTGTACGTAGGTATGATGTATGCAGATAAAATGGAAAAATTGGGGACATGTGACAAAGCTGGATCCTGATAAACACCTCAGTGAAGAAGACATTTGCGCAGTTGCAACAAGTGGAACCGATGCACTCATTTTATCAGGAACACTAAATATTACTCATGAAAACATGCAAATTCTCCGTGATCAGGTAAAAGACTATGGTTTACCTTTAGTTGTTGAGCCACCAGGTCCTGAGTCAGTTATTGATCACGAGATTGATCTGTTATTTATTGCAAGCGTCATGAATACAGAAGATGCACGCTGGATTGTAGGGAAGCATCGAGAGTGGGTGCTTTCACAACAGATTGACTGGAAAAAGGTGATTCCAGAAGCATACATTGTCTTAAATCCAGCATCATCAGTTGGAAAGGTTACGAAAGCAGACTGCTGCATTGATGCACAACAGGTATGTGCATATGCTGAAGTTGCAGATCAGTACTTCCATTTCCCCATTGTATATCTTGAATATAGTGGTACCTATGGGGATCCAGCAATTGTTAAAGCAACACGTGAGGTTCTTGAACATGCCCACCTCTACTATGGTGGAGGGATTGATTCGGCAGAAAAAGCCAGAGAGATGGCCAATTATGCAGATACGATTGTTGTTGGAAATGCAGTATATGACAAAGGAATTACAACGCTTATTGAGACCGTTCAGGCGGTTCAATAACATTTTTCATGTGTTAAAAAAGCGTACATCTCATTTATGCGTATTAGAATTGTACTTGTTGAACCATTATATGATGGAAATATCGGATTTGCCGCCCGTGCAATGAAAAATTTTGGATTCACTGAGCTGGTGCTTATAAATCCATGTGAGATCAGAGATGAAGGGGTTGCTCGTGCATCTCATGCAAAAGATGTGCTTGAAAATGCTTCATACCTTACTCTTGATGAGGTATTTGAAACAAGCAATATAACGATTGCGACAACAGGTTCAGTCTCAAAGTCAGCATGCCATCCAATGCGTATGCCTTTTTACACCCCCCAGGAACTACGAGAGTTTTTAGGCGATGTAGATGGGACTGTCTCAATTCTTTTTGGCAGAGAGAACTGGGGCCTCAATAATGAAGAGGTGAAACGGTGTGATATTATCTGTACACTTCCAACATCAGAAATCTACCCAATCGCAAATCTATCTCATGTCGTCGCGATCATCTGTTATGAACTCTCTCATCTAAAACCTACTGTTGCTATCCCACTTGCAACACCAAAAGAGATGGATCAACTTTACATCCACATAGCTGAGTTCTTAGATGATGTCGAACACCCTGATTTTAAGCGGGAAAATACCATGATTCTCATACGAAGGGTGCTTGGGAGGATGAAACTCACGTGGCGTGAGGTATCCACTATACATGGGCTTATGCGTCGGGCACAAGATCGGATTAATTTTGGGAAAAAATGATGTAATCAACCAAATTCTTTCTTTTTTCCCATTATAATGCGATACTAAAAAATCAAAAAATCTTTATCTAAATAGATGAAGATATTGACTGCACTGTACACAATTTCATGATTTGATATACATAGGCACGGAAAACTATGGAGAGAGAAGATGTAATGGTCATCGTGGCCGCAATTGCCATTGTTTTACTAATGGCAGTGGTTTTTAAACCACTCATTACCGGACAGTCAGCCACTTTTTTACCAGAAAAAACGCTTGAGGAAGAACAAACATTTGAAGCTGGATGGGTTGATATGGAGTCCACTCAACCAACATATTCACCTGCTCTAACGCAAGTGCCAGATCCGATCCCAACACAACATAGTACACCAACATTTTCTCCAACACAGACACCCTCAGAGCCTGTAGGTATGACATGGCAACCAGATCCTGAGAATCCTATGCCAAATATTCAGATGACAAATTATGCTGAAATAGTAGGTCGTTACTCAGGAGCAACTGAGAAGTTTGTCATTCCTGTGCCATACTGGGAAGTACACTATGAGATCGGGTATGATGAAGTTAAAACACCTGAGTTTTCAATAGATGTACATGAGATAGAGAATGGAATTGATTCAATTATTAGAACAATGACATTTAAGCCAGAGAAAAAACCAGATCCAGTAGAGAATAGGTTCTACAAGGGTGGGTATACGTACTATATCTCCATCAATGCAAAAGATATCACACAGTATAAGATCCAAATAATGGTTCCTGAGAAATACATTGCGGAGTGAGCTACCACCATTTCTATTATTTTTACGAAATACGCGAGGAATAGATGGATAAGAATGGTTTTCTTGCTATTGTTGCAACAGTTGTAATTATTTTCATTTTAGCAATTTTTGTAAAGCCTGCACTTACTGGCCAACAGGTCACAATTGTTCCAAATGAAGGAGAAAATCTGATCACAGCAGAAGAAACACAGACACCAATGCAAAGATCAGTCCTTGAACAAAAGGAAGAAAGTATTGCAGTGAGTAGAGCACCAACCGTGCTCATAACATACAAAAGTGTTGTTCCTCACACACCAATACCAATACCAAGTTCTGCACAAAGAAGAGAGGCAGGCATACCAGCGGTTCCTTTACTTCCTGAAAAACCACCGACTCTTCAACCAACGAAAGCTTCCTCCATCGAACAAGAGACAGTTCCTCGTGAGATTGGAAGATACAGAATAAATGGAGAAGGGATGCAGATTGTACAAAGAGTATATCCAGATAAGGAAGATACTCGGTACTCATTTGCACAAGTTTTGGAATCAAGGGTACTCCAAAGTTATACTGGGAGATATTCAACAATAACAGAACCAATTGAGATAGATGCAAGTTACTTTATCATCTCATATACGGTAGATGTTCCTGAGTTTGTACGAAATGCAAAGCCAAGTGCTGATATTGGAGATAAAAACAGCTGGGCATTTGAAAAGATGTACAGTCCCATTGCAACAAGAGACAGTAACAATGATGAAAAAGTGAGATTTGAGTCATATGCTGTCGATAATCCTCGTTTTTCGATTACAGTCATCGATGCAGAAACAGGGAAGATTGTAAAGACAATAACAGAGACAAATCTTGATTCACGCATGTGGGCTGGAATATTTGGAGAGCAGGAGGAGGCAAAGGATGATAAAAAATATGAAAACATCAACTGGGATCCTCGTCCATGGAGAGAGAATATTTTTGCAGGGGAAGGAGAGTATCTCTTTGATATTCAAACAAATGCATTAAACTCCTATCAAGTGGATATCCTTATCCAAACTCCTGAGCCGGTGAAAAGAGAGACAGAGCCTTTGTTACTTGCTCTTTTTATTCAGCGAGAACTGAGAAATCTCATATCATTGTTTGAGCGTAAAGATATAACGCCAGCGTATGATTATTTCACTGCCATTACAACAGCACATATTGCAGATGAAGAGATGAAAGGGGTGATGACTCAACAGATCACTGATTTAAAGATAACAAAGGCTATTGTATCTGGATTTACCATTACAGATGCTGAGCTGTATGGCTCTTTACCAGTGCTGCGTGGAACACTTATCATAGACAGTGCAGTACGTGAAGAGGAGGAAGAGGATACAATAATCCCATGGAGTATTGCATTTGATTCAATTCCTCCATCGAGCTCCATGTACCAAGGGATACTAAGATGGGAAGCTGGAAATGAGTCCTATCAAACAGCATGGGGGTACCCAGCAGAAATTATTCAGCTCATGTTACGGCTTGAAAGTGAGTATGCACACGGATATGGAAATGAAGCCATACTCTACCGTGATAGAGCAGTGCTTGAGACATACAGCTCTGATCTGATTCTTCTCTCTGCTGCAAAACAAGCTATTGATATAAGCTCAGGGGTTGTGCCTGTTTATTCCGAGCCCTATCTCATTCCTTTTGATATTCAAAAGTTTATTGCACTCTATAATGCAGACAATTTCAGAGATGGAGCATATGGAGAACATATTTCAGATGCGCTATCAAAGCGAATAAGTGATATGTATACGCTGGATGAGATCTACCAGTACTTTGTAGCAATGCGACATGCGGGAATAGTTCTGAAAGATTTCAAAATATATAGTGTTGATCTTCGAAACAATGAGGCAAGTATTCGAGGGGAGTATATTTGGAACCACGGAGAGAGAGAGCGAAGAACGCCTTGTGAGATTGTTGTTGTCTTTGAGTGGAGAGATCTTAATCAATACAGTATGTGGAAAATAGATACACTCCCACCACTTCGGTATTAATCGAAGGTACGGAAAAAATAGGAAGAAAAAAACTGCGAAATGTGGGTTATTAATCTATTTGCTGGTAATAGATCTAGGCAAAAATTTCAAAGGGAGTTTTACCTATTTTAAGCTGGCTTGTAGCTTATTCATTCTGGTTTGTGCCTGAACATAAGGCCCTGGCTTAGCGGATTCAACGGCTTTCGTATACCATTCTAGAGCTTTTTCCTTGTCTATCGCTACTCCTTTACCGTTTTCATAACACAGACCCAAACTGTATTGTGCACTAGCATACCCTTGGTCAGCGGCTTTTGTATACCATTCTACGGCTTTTTCCAGGTCTTTCGCTACTCCATTACCCATTTCATAACACACACCCAAAATGGATTGTGCAGGAGCATGCCCTTGGTCAGCGGCTTTCGTATACCATTCTACGGCTTTTTCAAAATCCGGCTCTACTCCATTGCCTGCTCTATAACACTGACCCAAATAGAATTGTGCATCAACATGCCCTTGGTCAGCAGCTTTTGTAAACCATTCTACGGCTTTTTCAAAGTCCGGCTCTACATTTTCATAGTCCAAAGGGTATGCATAAGCCATACCCAAATTGAATTGTGCAATGGCATCACCTTCTGTAGCCTCTGCTAACAAAGCATCTATATCTGTTGTTTCCAATGTATCTCCATATACAGGTAGGGATAAGAGCAACACAATCCCTGCTATGATCAAGAATGTACTTTCTTTACATCTGGTCAATGTAACCAACTCGCACCAATTTTGTTTTTTATTACGTATATTCGTTCCTGTTTCTCATTTACCCCTCATTTCACCAGAGTACTAATAGAAGTTACGCAAAAACAAACAGGGTGTAAACTTTTATCAACCTGAAACAATTAATCAAATAGATTTTTTCATATACTATGGTTTACGAGAGGGCAGTTCTGCATAACTCCTATCAAAAAAAACCGCGAAGTGAGGAGTGTAAAACTTTTCAGGGATGTAGGATACAACACAGCAAAACAAAGGAAAATCCTATATTGAACAAAACGGCACAATACAATAACCTATATGTCAATCGCAAGAGAAAAGATCACGCCGAGGGAGAGAGTTGAACTCCCGAGGCGCGAGCGCCAGTGGCTTTCAAGGCCACCGCCTTCCCGGACTAGACTCC
>JAITWW010000043.1 GCA_031285085.1 Candidatus Methanofilum arcanum | reverse complement strand
TCCTTCTCAATGGACACTCACGGAAAGACCGCAGGTCTCTTTAACATTGAAACCGCAAAGGTTCTGACATATACAAGCCAGAATGGTTCCCACCTGATGGGTGAAGAGTCCTTTGTTCTCGATATTGCAGGAAACTGGTCCGCTGGACTTGATGACATTGTCTGTGTCTTTGCAAGATCTGCAAGAGAGGTCATTCCAGCATTCTGTAACAAAGTTACCGCATCATCCAAGCTGACCTCAGTTACTACCGCACAGGTTGAGACCATTGGTAAGCTGACCGCTGTCGGTCAGAGGGCAACTGTTCCAGCTGCACTGAACTACGAGATTTCAGTTACCCCTGATGCAAACTCCGCATCTGGATATGCAGATGGTATCTTTACAACAACCTTCACTGTCAGTATCATGGAAGGTAGATCCGATGGTAACATCACTGGTCCTGGGATGGCTGGTGTGAGATATGATCGCAACTTAGTTGAGTCTAGTGGGGTCTACGACCTTGCCAACTACGACCAACTTGCATCAACTCTGACATACATTGACACTGCAAGCGTTGCAGGTGGTGTCAGTACCTTTAACAAAGCATTCAGCTACCTGTCAGGCGTATACTGCGAGTACTGTAACTTCTAAAGACCTTAGGTCTTTTCCTTTTTTTATTGCCTTGCTATCACAAAGAAAAGGCTTATGCACAGAATAGAATTTTAGCATATATTACTCTATCACGTTTCGTCTTTTCAACGCTTGGTTATCATCCTCTTATCTGGTAGTTTCTCTTTTTTGACGCTTTTGCTGCACTTCATTGGTTTTTTCAAGAATGTTCAAAAAGAATGTGAGCTTCATCTTCCACGAGGTTATGTCTGGTACTGAAAAAAAGCAGGAACAAGCCGAATTACACCTTGTTATTTGGTATATCGCGGATCTTTTGAGAAGGAATGGCGACTGGATTATATCTGATGCTATTCAGTGATGGCCGTTATATAATGATTACTGGCTGCTTCGATGGGGATAAAGCTGAGAGAAGCACAAAAAGTGAAATAACTCATTTAGAGTAAAAACATTTTTTTCATGACGAATCAAGCTTAGTAAGTGCACATTCATCTCTACATCACTGATGACTGTAATCTGTGCTGTAAATACTGTCGTAATAAACCCTTTTCTTTTCCAGATATTCCTTCTTCAGCTTCACTTCCATATGAGATAGATTATACCCTTCCTTCTGATATCATCTATGATCTTGATCAACTATATGCATTTTTGAGTCAGAACCCTGAAATAACACTCACATTTATCGGAGGTGAGCCACTGCTTCGCTGTTCGCTTATATGTGAGATCATGGACAATGCACCAGTTTCACGATTTATGATCCAGACAAATGGACTCTTACTCCATCGGCTTGCACCAGAGTATGTAAATCAATTTGAAACGATTCTCGTATCCATTGATGGTGATGAGGTTCTCACAAACTATCATCGAGGAAAACGGACATATCAGACTCTTCTTGAAAATATCTCTCACATCTATGCTGGAGGATTTACTGGTGAAATTATTGCACGTATGACTGTTACAGAAAAAACTAATCTCTTTGACTCTGTTCTTCATCTTGCACATCACGCCAAAATCACATTCTCATCAATCCACTGGCAGATTGATGCAAACTTCTATCCTGATTATCAGTACCGAAGATTTCATGACTGGGTACGTACATCCTATATCCCAGATCTTTATCATTTGATTCGGTGTTGGGTTGATGCCATGCACGAGGGCCACGTACTTCGCTGGTATCCACTTCTTGTTTGCACTTCTGATCTCCTATCCAATACACAAGCACATCTCCGCTGTGGTTCAGGATATGCGAACTGGAGCATCCTACCAGATGGAAGCATAACCCCTTGTCCTATCATGGTTGGTATGAAAAACTGGTATCAGGGAACTATTGCAACAACTCATCTAAAAGAGATCACACCAATCCCTCCCTTTGTTGGCAGATGTAGTACCTGCGAGATCTCTACGTTTTGCGGCGGACGATGTTTATATGCTGCAATCGTGAAACCATGGCCAAGTGAGGGGGTAGATATGGTCTGTAAGACGATCTTTGCACTTCATGATGGGTTAACTGCTCTTCTTCCTGAGATTCAACTGCTTTTGCAAGAGGGAATAATAACCATAGAGCAATTCGAGCATGAAAAGTATAATGGGTGTGAAATAATACCCTAACTCGCCAAGCACGGCGAGGACGCGCTAATCGGGTAGGAGGCCACACATTAGTTGAGTGGCCGACCTCCCACACCACCGTACGTACGGTCCCGTATACGGCGGTTCTCTAGTTTACACGGGTTTTCAGAAAATAGTCAGTCATAGATATATAGCCAAGGTTGGCTATTTCTTTGTTTGTCAGGACATAGTTCAGCACGAGGGCAGCACACCATATTCCTTTTCGGCAGTTTGCCAATTGGTGAACTTGCCAATCAGGCAGGCCATACTTCTTCAACATGCTGTACCTGGTTTTAATTTTCTTCCATTGTTTCCAATAAATTGCCCGGATTCTCCTTCGGAGCCATCCGTCCATATTCCGAAGCAGTGATTCCATGTCCGCGAGTGCGAAGTAATTCACCCATCCTCGAATAAACCGTGTCAATTTCATGATTCGAAACTCATCTCCCCACCCGTTGCTTCGAGATGTGAGTTCTCGGAGTTTATCTTTCATTTTCAGAACAGATTTCGGGTGGACTTTGAGTCTGTATTCCCCTTTGCGTCGGTAGAATCCATAGCCGAGAAATTTCACCTCGGTAATGCGAGCTACCTCCGTTTTCTCCCGGTTCACGGTAAGGAAGAGTTTCCTCTCAATGAACGGGATAATGTTAGCCAAGGTTCTTTCTGCACTTCTCTTGCTTTTACAAAATATCATGCAGTCGTCCGCATATCGCACAAATTTGTGTCCTCTGCGGTCGAGTTCCCAGTCTAATTCGTTGAGCATAATGTTGCTCAGCAATGGACTGAGAGGGCCTCCCTGGGGTACGCCGATATCCGTCTTTGCAAACACGCCTTTCTCCAGAACACCTGCATTGAGGTATTTGTGGATGAGGGAGATTACCCGACCATCCTTTATTGTTTGGGATAGCACCTGAATCAATTTGCTCTGGTTTACGGTGTCAAAGAATTTCTCTAAGTCCATATCCACGACATAGATATACCCTGCGTTCACGTTCTGTTGACATTGTTTCAAGGCGTCGTGAGTACTCCGCTTTGGGCGGAACCCATAACTGTTTTCATGAAATTGGGGTTCAAATAGTGCAGAGAGTATCTGGGCAATTGCCTGTTGGATGACCCGGTCCACTGCTGTGGGAATTCCGAGTTTCCTGACTTTGCCTGGTTCTTCTTTGGGTATTTCTACCCGTCGAACAGGGTTGGGTTTGTACTTCCCTTCCAAGAGTTGTTGGGTGAGTGCAGCGGAATGGAGGGCCAAATACGGCCTAAGTTCATTCACCTGCATACCGTCTACACCACCTGCTCCTTTATTGGATACAACCTTGTGACAGGCTTCGTACAAGTTTTCTTCGCTGAAAATTTTCTCCAACAGCCTGTCCGCCTGTCTGTCCGTGTTGGCGGCGTTGTTTTCAGTCATCTTTTCACGCTCGGGCGCTCCCGCATGTCCTTTCAGTTCCACCGATACTTTGTGCGGCCAGCCTTCGATTTGAAGTTGTCTGCCTTTATCATACGTGTCAAGTGACATTCATTTACTACCTCCTTCTAGAGTTCAGCCCTTCCCAAGGCTTGCTACACACAGGGGTGAGGTTGGAGGTATGGAGAGCCAGCGGCTTAAGTTCATTCACCTGCATACCGTCCACACCTGCCCCTTTGGAGAGAGCCGTGGTACTATGGCCTCTGCTGACTTCTCACAATTCGTTGTTACTACAGGCTTCTTACTCTGCTTCCGCCTGCTTGTGAGACCTCCCCGGGTAAGAGCGGTGACCTTCGCCTCATGTGCCTGCCACATTTACGCTATGGGGTTCGGGCAGTATTGGACTTTGTCTTGTCTGGCAGACTCGTCCGCCCCAATTGCGCCTGATGTGATTCCTGTTCGTCAGGCCGAGGTTTTGCCTCCGGTT